>CAYQPZ010000009.1:0-24577 GCA_964419505.1 uncultured Candidatus Nitrosopelagicus sp.
TGTCTGCTCGTGTTCTGCTAGCATTTTTAGAATATCAATTTCTGTCATATCTGCCTTGTTTCCCATACTAATTACTGCAGAAAATCCTATTCCTTGTGCACTTGCATCTTCTACTAACGCTGCACATATTGCACCGCTTTGCGACACTAATGCAATTTCTCCAGATTTTGGTGTAATCTTTAGGAATGTAGAATTCATCATTGTTTGCGGATCTAGATTCATTACTCCGAGGCAGTTTGGTCCAATAATTCGTAGATTGTATTTTTTTGAAATATCTTTTAGTTGCTGTTCCAGTTTTTTGCCTTCCTCATCTACCTCCTTAAATCCTGCAGTGATTACTACGGCACCCTGAATCTTCTTCTGTCCACACTCTTCTAGTACGGTTGGAACTATGGTGTTTTTTGTAATTATTACAGCTAAATCAATTTCCTCTGGAACATCTAAAACACTCTTGTACGCTTTTTGATCAAATACCGTATCCCTTGATGGACTAATAGGAAATACAGTTCCTTTGTATCCTTTCATTATATTCGAAGTAATTGCACGACCAACGCTCCCTTCCTTGTCAGAGGCACCAATCACTGCAATAGATTTCGGGGAAAGAAAAACAGATTCAGTCATTATGATAAACTTGTTCAAACAATTTTCTATAATTAAATTTATTCATAACTAACTGCCCAACATTTTTCCAGCCAGATTTTCACCTCTTGGAACCCAAATAATTTTGAGATTTGAGAATTTTGCCATGATTGACCATGCCTCTCTTGCCAGATTGCGTAATTGCTCATTATTTATGGCAAATTCATGGTTGAGCTGATTTACTGTATTTCTTGAATCACTGTAAATAACAATCTCATCATCAGAATTTGCATATCTCTGTAATACAGAAATTATTGCAAGATATTCTGCTTGGTTATTTGTTAATCCTGGTTTTTCAGTAAAAAGAGATTCTCCTGTCTCTTTTACAAAAAATCCATATCCAGATTTTGCTCCACCTGAGCCATCGACGTAAATGTTAGTTATCATCTTTGAATAACATTATGAATTTTTTTCATAAATTTAAAGTGACTATGAATTTTCATGCATAAGAATATCTATACCAAGTTCAAATTTTATGTAGAATGATTGAACCTGGTAGAGACGTAAAGGACATCGAAATTTCCAATGACTCTAGTGCTGATGAAATTTTCAACGAATTAAAACAGTCAGGCGGTTTCGAATCACGAAATATTGCAGAGGGAGTTGAAATTCTTTCTAATATGATCCAAGATGAAAAATGTTTAAAATTTTTGTCGTTTATTGGAGCAATTGTTTCAACAGGTTTTAGAGGCATTATACGAGATATGATTAAAAAAAAGTGGTGTGATGTTGTAATTACAACTTGTGGTGCACTTGATCATGATATTGCTAGACATTTTTCAAATTACAAGGAAGGTTCATTCACAATGGATGACAAGGAGCTCGCGGATCAAAATATTCATAGATTAGGAAATGTATTAGTGCCAATGGAAAGTTATGGTCCACTGATTGAAGAAAAAGTGCAAGAAATTTTAGAACGTGCTTACAATGATGGTAAAAGAGAAATGTCAACCGCTGATATCAATCGAGAATTGGGAAAGTCGATGGGTGATGATTCATTTCTTTATTGGGCATACAAAAATGATATCTCTGTAGTTGTACCTGGAATAATGGATGGTGCTGTAGGAAGTCAGGTGTGGATGTTTGCACAAAAACATGCCGACTTTAAATTAAATCTAATTGAAGATGCAAACTTTCTTTCAGGGTTAGTATTCAAGGCAGAAAAATCTGGCGCGTTAATGCTTGGAGGTGGTGTACCAAAACATCATACATTGTGGTGGAATCAGTATCGTGAAGGATTAGATTATGCGGTCTATGTAACTACTGCACAGGAATTTGATGGTAGTCTCAGCGGTGCATTAGTTAGAGAAGCAATTTCATGGGGAAAAGTAACAAAATATGCTAAAGAAACCACAATACATGCAGAAATTACTACAGTTTTTCCGTTTATGTATAAAGCCCTTTTAGAAAAATTAGAAAAATAACAATTCAATAAAACATTAAAAATTAGGGTTTTGTATTTTTCAAATATGGATCATCATAACTTCAAAGGAAAGGATATCCCACACATCAAATTAAATTCAAAAACTAATATCAAAGAATTAATAGAAATCTATGCAAATTCTGGTTTTAATGGAAGACAACTAGGAGAAGCTGCAAAATTATACTCAAAAATGATTCATGAGAATGCAACAATCTGTCTTACTGTGGCAGGAGCACTGACACCGGTAGGATTTGGTGGTATTATCAAGACTTTGTTAGAAAAAGGATTTGTAGACTGGATTGTTACCACTGGTGCAAATGTATACCATGAGGATCACTTTGCATGGGGATTTCCTGTAAAACAGGGTCATTTTGCAGTAGATGACAATATTCTATACGATAAGGAGATTGTACGCATTCGTGATGTATACGTCAAGTTTTACGAGACACTTGAGATGGAGGATCAAGTAATTCAGAAAATTTTTCAAAAAAAAATTATGGACAAACCGTTCACAACTGCTGAATTCTCTAATGTTTTGGGAAGCATAAGCAAAAAAAAGTCAAAATATCCTGAAAGAAGTTTTATTACTACTGCGTATGATCTTGATGTTCCAGTATACATCTCAACATTGAAAGATTCATCATTGGCACTGAATCTTGCAATTCATAGACTCAAAGGTCAACCATACAATCTAGATTTTGTGCGGGAGATAATTGAGCAGGCTGCAATAGTGTACAACTCAAAAAAATCTGCTGTTCTGGAATTAGGGGGTGGTGTACCAAAAAACACTGCACAGCAAACAGGTCCTCTATTGGATCAAATTCTTAGGAAGGAGCATGGTGGACAAGATTACATTATTCAGATAACAGATGCAAGACCTGATACGGGTGGACTGTCAGGAGCAACTCTTCAAGAAGGAAAAAGTTGGGGCAAAGTGCAAGACTCTCACGGAGGTTTAGTCACAGTTTATGCTGATGCAACAATTGCATTTCCTATTTTAGCGCTCTATGCTCTTAGTAATGAAAAACCAAGAAAGCCAAAAAGATTATACAAAAAACTAGATAGGTATTATGCGTCTCTTCAAGATTCTGCGATGGAGGCTCCTGAAAAATTCAAAAAGTTGTTAAAAAAATCAAAGATTGATTTGGGCTAGATTAATCTTTAAATAATTTTGTTAGTTTGATTGTAAGATTTAGAGTGACCATATAGATTACAGTAGAGATCAACTGTGAAATTATTGACGCCATATATGGTTCATAATTCAGTAGAAGCAGATAATATTGTAAACTCCATCTTGCAATAGTATAAACAACCTCACCTATTCCTAATGAAGAAATTATTTTAACCAGATCTGATTTTAATAATGATTTGTCAGTTTCGCCGTTTTGTAAAATGTATTTTTTCCTATTATCAAGATAGAATAATATCCCAAACACAGAAAAAAATACTCCATAATCAACAATTAAAGTAAAAGTGCTGTTAAGATAATCTTCCTGACTAGCAAAATAGTCTGCTGCAACTGCAGAAATGATTATTGATATTGCAAATGCTATGAGTATGTTTTTGTTTAGTTTTAGATACTCTCTGTATTTTTGTTTCATATTTTTTTTTGATTCATGTGATTTATAGTCTTTCGAAAGAAAAACGATTAATTACAATCAATTGCAATGATTAGTATGGAACCAGGCGAAAAGAGACTGAAGCAGGAAGACTGTAATGAAGATGAGTTAGGTACAGGCATACTTACTCTTACAAATCAAAGAGTTGCTTTTGATAAAAGAAAGAGTCGAATCGCAGACTTTTCAACAAAAATGGGCGAAACCGTGCTTGATGTTCCACTAAATGAACTTCTAGATGTCTGGAAGGAAGGCAGGTTCATCAAAAAAATATGTATAAAAATTAAAACAAATGATGGCGAAAAATCTTACAAATTTGGTGTGTTTGGTACTGGTGGCTGGCTTGAAGCCATTCAAGATGCAGTTGAAGATGCAAAAGATCAGTAACTGACGTCTACAGTATCTAAACGCCAGGATTGTTTAACAAATGTATCCTCAATCTTTGAACCTTTTCCAACAGTAGATTCTAACAGTCCAGTCCATGCAATTTGTGATCCACAATCACCAGCATAATTTAGAGGAACAACAAAAAACTTTGACTTTTGATTTTTGCACACATTTTTTAACATTGATGATAATCTTTTGTTTGCTGCAACTCCACCCACTATCATTAGTTCCTTTTTCTTTGTAAATGCCAGAGCACGTTCAGTTGCTTCGGCAATCATTGCAAATGCAGTTTCTTGTAATGAGAAACAAGCACTTCTACTGTCTTTTGAACTAATTTTTTTTGTTGCAGACAGTAATCCTGAAAATGACACATCATTTCCTTTAACAGAATATGGCAAATCGACGTAATCAGTGGATTTTGTTGCAAGTTCTTCAATTTTTTTACCACATGGAGATGCAAATCCTAGCGAGCGACCATACTGATCTAGTAGCTGACCAAGTGTAATATCCAAAGTTTCACCAAAGACTCTCCATCTTCCGGAAGAAAATGCAAGTAACATTGTATGCCCACCAGATACTAAAAGCACTAACGGATTTTTGGCACCTGTTAGTAACTTTCCCAATTCGATATGACCGATTGCATGATTGACAGGATAAATTGGAATTTTATAATATGATGCAAGTGATCTGGCTACTACGGCTCCAACTCTTAGGCAAGGACCTAAACCTGGACCTCCTGCGTAGGCAATCATGTCCAGATCATTTATCTTGATTTTTGCTTGATCTAAACATTCTGAGATGACTTTGGAACTGTTTTCTATGTGATGGCGTGATGCTTCTCTTGGATGAATTCCTTGACCATCTGGTGGTCGGTAAATCTTTCTGATATCTGAAAGAATTTTTCCAGTTTTTCTCTTTTTTTCAATTACTGCACAAGAAAATGTGTGTGCCGTACTCTCAATTCCTAAACAGAACATCTCAACCCCTACTTAGCGTAGATACTATCTTTATAATATCGCCATTTTTCAACTGATGATCTGCACTAATTCGCTGTTTTGTCTTTGCGTCTATAGCATGTAAAAATCCATTTCCTATATCTTGATGAATTGTAAATGCAAGATCTTTAGAAGTGGAAGAGGAATCTAATAGTCTGGCGTCTGGTAACACTTGACCATTCTTGTTACAGAGTTTTGTTTCGTCCTCAACAGGATAAACAACGATCATATTCAGAATGTCAAAAATTATTGTGTTTAGAATTTTTTGTACGCCTGTTACGCCAATTTTCGTCAAGACATTCTTTGCAAGATGTAATGCAGTGTTTTGCTGCTCAGATATTTTTATGTCTGCTTTACCTTTGAAATTATCATCGCCTGGAAGATACTCAATCAGTCCTACCTTTGCAGCTTTTTTCAATAAGAGCTCGGTTTCAGCACTGGATGGAATTGTTGGAAAATCTTCAGAGATTTTTTTTATAATTCCAAGATCATCACACAAGTCTGCTTTGTTTGCTGCAATTAGTACTGGCTTAGATGACTTACGTATTGTTTTTAGAAACTTCATAATTTCAGAGTCTGACCACTCTATCGGTTTCTTTGCTTTTAGGGACATTGCTGTTAAAACTTTATCAATTTCTGACTCTTTTATTCCTAGACCAGTAAATCTACGTGCTAATCCCTCAGAAATTTTTGTGCGCTTTTGTTCAATTTCTTTTGTGAGTTTGTGCCACTCTCTATCAAGAATCTGTTTGAACCAAAGATCAAATTCTTCTTCAACAAATTTTATGTCTTCCAATGGATCATGTGTGCCAATACTTATCGGCTGACCTTGAATGTCAGTGGAGCCAGAAATGTCTACAACATGTATTAAGACATCTGCTTGCATGGCATCAGTTAAAAATTGATTTCCAAGACCCTTACCCTCATGTGCACCTGGAACTAAACCGGCAACGTCGATTAATTTTACCGGAATAAAGCGGGTTCCGTCAACACAGTGATTACTTTCGCATCTATTTTCAAGATTTTTGCATGCACAGTCAACTTTTACATGTGCTACGCCAACATTTGGCTCAATCGTTGTAAAGGGAAAATTCCCACTTTGTGCCATAGTTTCAGTTGCGGCTGAGAAAAAAGTTGATTTTCCAACATTTGCCTTTCCGAATAGACCGATCAGCATATGGATCAACGGTGATTTGATCATATTAGTATTACAGAAATAATTTAAACATACAGAAAACAAATTGATTTATGAGTTTGATAATCACTGGAAATCCCGGAGTTGGAAAGCATACAATTGCTGATGAATTTTTAAAAAATGAAGATTATGATTTGATTGACATCAATAAAATTGCAATTGAATCAAACTGTGTCGAAAAAGATGAAATTGGCATACAAGTAGATGTTCAAAATCTAAAGAACGATCTAAATAAGATAATTACAAAAAAATCTTTGATTGTTGGACATTTAGCACCCTATGTTGTTGAAAAATCAAATATTGGTATAGTAATAATTCTAAGGAAGAATCCTTACAAACTTGAACAAGTCTATAAGGAAAGAGGATATTCTAAAGAGAAAATTAAAGAAAACCTTGGGAGCGAGATTTTAGGTATTACAGCACATGATGCTATATCAGAATTTGGAACTGAAAATACATTCCAGATTGATACAACAACAAAAACGCCCCAAGAAGTTGTAGAAAAAATTCAAAAAATAATTCAGGAACGAGATAATGATGATAATGTAGACTGGCTCTTAGAGGTAAATGAAAGGGATGATTTACAGAAATTTTTCGATTACTAATTTAATATAATGCTCAAAAAGTATACTAGCAATTGTTTGAAATAAAATATAGTGATCTAGCAGGCAGAATAGGAATTATTCACTCCAATCATGGAAAGATAGAGACTCCTGCGTTTGTTCCAGTTATACATCCTGTTAGACAATCAATTTCTGCAAAAAAAATTCAAGATATGGGATTTGATCTTGTAATCACTAATGCATACATCACAATGAAACGTCATGGTGATACTGCAAGAAAAAAAGGGATTCATAAAATAATTAATTATGATGGTTGCATAATGACTGATTCAGGTGGCTACCAAGTATTAGAATATGGTGAAGTGGATGTTAAACCACATGAGATGGCAAACTTTGAGATGGACATAATGACTGATTTTGCTATTCCTTTAGACAAACCTACAGGTTATGGTCTTACAAAGAGACAAGCTAGGGATTATGTGGATCATACATTGAAAGTTTGCAAGAAAACACTCAAACAAAGAAAAGATAATGGTCAAATCTGGCTTGGTCCCATTCAAGGTGGAGAACACTTTGATCTGGTCACAAAGTCAACTAGATCACTTGTGGAGATGAAGTTTCCAATGCTTGCATTAGGAAGTCCTGTAGAATTTATGGAGGCATATGAATACAAATTACTTGCACAGATGATTATAACTGCAAAAAAACAGATTCCGAGTTCAATCCCATTACATCTGTTTGGTGCTGGTCACCCACTTACAATTCCACTAGCAGTTGCATTAGGATGTGATACCTTTGATTCTGCATCATACATACTATACGCAAAACATGACAGAATAATCACAGAAGATGGAACTAGGAGATTGGATGAGATAGAATATTTTCCATTTGACTGTGAAATTTCACAAAAATTTACTCCGAAAGAATTACGTGAATTGAAAAAGGATGAGCGAACAAACATGATTGCATTATTCAATCTATACTCAATAAAAGCTGAAGTAAATAAAGTAAAACAGGCAATACGGGAGGGCAGATTATGGGAATATGTAATAAAAAAGGCACGTGCACATCCTAAACTATTTGAAACTATTCAGATTATGACAGATAATTCTAAAATGTTTATCGATACTACGCCGAAATTCAAAGAAAAAGCCCTTTTTCTATTTTCTCCAGTGGATCAATTTAGACCAGAATTACTCTCTTTTCATTCATATGTTCGAAACTTCAAATCAAAGAAAAAAATCGTTGTTATCACAAGAGATACAAACCAGAAACCTGCATACATCTCAAACGAATATCATAATTTAAAAAAGAAATTCAAAAATTCTGATTTAATCCAGTTTTGCAATTACAATCAGTTTTTAGGAATAATCCCGATTGAAATTGCCGATGTTTTTCCAGCATCACACTATGTAATGGCAAGAAATAACTTTGATCCTGAAGATTTTCCAATGTTTAAGAAAACATGGGAAAAATTCTTTGAGAAGAATAAATTTGATACTGCATACATATCAAAAAATGACCCATTTTTGCAGTACTTTAAAAAATTTATTCCTAAACATGTAAAAAGAAAATCAATCCAGTGAATAATTTATCTATCATGTGATTGGATGAATTTCATGAAATACCTGTTAGTCTGGATTTCTTTATCTGTAGTTCTCCTTTTTGGCTTAACACAAGTCACATTTGCCCAAGATTATGCCTTATCTTCATCAGAAAGTGAAAAAATAAAGGAATGGAATTCAATTCTAGTCTTACTCTTACAGGAAAAAAGATTTGAAGAGTCATTGCTTTATTTTGATAAAATTCTAGAAGTTGATCCAAATCATACAGATTCATTACTAAACAAGGGTTCAGTTTTAATTGCATTAGGCAAGTCAGATAATGCTATTGCATATTTTGATAGATTATTAGAAATCGAACCTAATAATACCAAAGGGTTAACAAGTAAAGCTGCGGCACTTGCAAATATAGATAAAAATCTGAACGCATTAGAATTATACAATAAAGCATTATCCATTGACAAAGATAATGAAAAAATAAAGAAGTCTGTAGCAAGACTACTCAGTATAACACCAACAATATCATCACATACTTCCTTGAAGAATGATGATAGTGATCCCAAATTTGATATTCATATTAGAGTCACGATTAGAAATGCTACAAATGATTTAGTATCCGTAATAGAGTCTAAAGAAGGAAGATATCTGCCTGCAAGTTTTACTGACAATGTTTTTGATGACACATTTGAAAAAGAGATTGTTAGAAGTGACGGTCAGAGAATTGAGGTGGGAAAGCACTCCGTGTCTTTCCAACCAAAAAATGATGTGATTGGAATGTTGTATATTGAAGATGTGATGAATGATTATGCCATTAGTGTTTTTGAGGTTTTCATACCATATATTCCAGTCGAACCAGATGATCAACTTCTTGCAGAATGGACAATCTCTAGGAAGTATGTTTAGTTTTTTTTGCAAAAAATAATCCAATGCCTATAGCAAGAAATACAATAAGAGGAACAAGTCTGTAGGGTAATATTTCATAAAAGTATGTGACAGTGACCAAAATTGGACCTGCAATGATTGTACCAAAGCTTAAAAACAAAACTGAGTCAGCTCCGTGTAATCTATTTCTAGCCAGTACAAATAATCCGATTGAAATCGGCAATAACATTACCAAAATGAATAGATCACTACGAAATTGAAAAGCTGTTGCTGCAAATCCAAGTAGAAATCTACTTGGTTCCATCTCAAAAACTTGTGGATAAAGTGTGTCTCCAGCAAAAATAGCTACAATTACAACTAGAACAATTATTACATATGATAATAAAATAGTCAGTTTTGTTCTCGTGCTAATCTTTGAGCGATATGTGGTAAACAAAGTCATTATAAAAAATGGCGCCACATATGCCTTGGTAAATACTGCAAGAACATAGAAGATTGGAGAAAAGAACCATCCTCTCTTGATTACATATAATGAAATTAGATAGAATAACACCCAAAAATTTTCATATACTGCTATTGTGTCATATTTCAAGAAAACATTACTTTGTAATAGAACAACCATTGAAATGATTCCTGCAAATCGTTTTTGACAGATTTGAGTGGTTAAAAGATAAGTAAAAGATACAACCATAATGCTTGCAACAAATGGCAAAAATTTGATATTTTGAAATACATCTAATGAGATATCCAGAAGAAACATTCTGACATACCTGTCATTTTGTTCCTGAATGTAGGGATTATCTGATTCATCATCTGGCCATAACTCTAGTGCTTCCTCTAATATGATATAATCATCAAATTGTAATTTTTCATTTAGAAAAAGTTCGGGTGAAGAAATTCCAATGTATATTCCCATTATTATGATAAAAATTACAAATGTATTTTTTTTGGAAATTTCAAATGAACGAATTCTTTCTATTATATCTTGTAATTGACTCGGTAATTTTTTCTTGTAATATGCAAAACCAAAACCTAGAATTATGATATTACTAATTATCAAAATAGATGCCTGATGACCAAATTCAAATGGATTGTTGATTGTGTCTGAATAACTTCCTACAATAGAAGAAAACAATGCAGGAAATACAATTGAAGTGTAAAGTAGAAATATAATTATGATAGTTGCAAGAAAAATTGGTATTACAGTTCTGTTTGATGCAAAGTCACTTGACATTCAATAAATCACAGAATATCTAATTAATAAAATAAAGAAAAAAGGTTGAGAACGTCGCCTATAAGGCTGCGTCTTCTGCCCAGCCCTTGATGAATACACCGTTCTTGTGAAGTGGAACTGGTTGACCAGCTGTGTAATTCATTGGTCTCATCCAGAAAATGGATTTTGTTGGACAAACTCCAATACATGCACCGTCTGAGATGCATCTTTCAGGATAAAAGACAAATGCTTTACCTCTTTTCCAACCTTCTACAGGTTTTACACGGAGTACATCCGGACCTAGAGTTGTACAGATTTCTACACATAGTGCACATCCGATACATCTCTGTTCGTCAATGTCTGGAAGTATTGCTATTGGCATTTTATATCTAAAATAAGTGGTGTAATTTTGCTATTTAAACCATGAACGAGATCGTTAACAGCGTTATTAACGGTGTTATGAAGTAACAGCTACAACTAGTCGAGTTAAAAAGAAATAAAGAAAGCGTGTTATCCACGTTACTTTCTCATTGCGTCGATTTGACCAGATGTTACCCAATCCAATAATTCTGCAGAAGATGGATTAAGATCTGCTTTTTGAGCCATAAGATTTGCTACCCAAATCCAGTTAACCTGGTTTAATAGTGGTTTGTTTGCCTCATCACCAGCACGGACCTTTGCAACTAGTGCTTGATCTTGTGATGCTAGCCAATCAGCGAATGTTCTACCCATAATTGATCAAGAGTTAGGTTGCACTAATTAAAGCTTGTGTCAATTGTATATGATGAGGAATGGATTTTGAAAAAAGAAGGTTTTAACGTAGAGATCAAAAACTGCAATCGTGGAAATAAAAGTTTTAGGCGCAGCTGGTGAAGTTGGGCGATCAGCTTTTCGAGTAAATTGTGATGGAACAAATTTTCTATTAGATTACGGTGTAATGTTTGGTAGTCCACGAGGTAGTCCACCAACATACCCATTACATGTAAAACCAAGAGATATTGATTCGGTTATAATAACACATGCACATCTTGACCATTCTGGTTGTGTTCCTTCATTATTTGTTAGTGGTAATTGTAATGTCTATGCTACCCCACCAACTTTTGAACTAAGTCAACTTCTAATTGAAGACATGTTAAAGATTGAAAAAAATGCTCATTCATTTGGCATACCCGAAGTTAATAACATGATGAGTAGAGCCAAGGAGATTGGATTTAAACAAAAAGTCACCAGAGGTAATACATCTTTCGAGCTACGCTCATCTGGACATGTGTTAGGAGGTAGTACAGTCTTACTTGAATCATCTGGCAAAAAATTATTCTATACTGGTGATATTAATCTCAGAGGATCTAGAATGCTACCATCAGCAGATCTGGATATTGGTGAAATAGATTTGCTGATTACAGAGAGTACGTATTCACAAGCAAATCAGACGCCCAGAATAGAGTCAGAGCAAGGATTAATTGAATTTGCCAATGAAGTTATGGATAGAAAGGGTACATTGTTTATCCCTTCATTCTCAGTTGAACGTTCGCAAGAAATTGCATGTGTTTTGAAAAATGCTAACTTCAAACATCGTATAATAATGGATGGAATGGCTCTAAAAGTAAATGAGATAATTCTACGATATCCAGAATATCAGAAAGAACCAAAAATATTCAAAGATGTAATAGATAAAGTAGTTGCAATTAATGATCATAAAGATCGAAAACGTGCCTTGTCAGAACCATGCGTTGTGATCTCTCCTGCTGGAATGTTAGTTGGAGGTAATGCAGTATACTACTTACAACAATTAGCATTTGACGAAAGAAATGGTATTGCACTTGTTTCGTATCAGGGAGAAGGAACTCCTGGCAAAAAACTGTTAGAAACTGGTAAGATTTCAACGAGAGGAAAGGATCTAAATGTTGTAGCACAAGTAAAGCAATTTCAGTTCTCTGGACATGCTGATAGAGACAGTTTGTTCGAAATGATAAAGAAAATCAAAGGTGATCCAAAAGTTTTGACAGTCCACGGAGATAATCAATCATGTACAAGGTTTGCTGAAGAAATTCATGAAAAATTTGGACTTGATGCTCATGCACCAGCGATAGATGAAACAATCAGTATCTAATTTGCCTGGAAATTTCAAAGTTAATTTTGATTATTCTATAAACAGTGGTCAAGTATTCTTATGGAAAAAAATAGATACAAAATGGTATGGGGTTGATGGTAAAAGAATACTAGTATTAGAAAACGCCCAGAAATTTAAAAAAAATATGAAATATGAAACTGATTTTTTTCGACTAGATGACAACTTTCAAAAAATCTCTAATGATCTGAAAAACGATAATTATGTTAGAAACGCATTAAAGATGTTTCCAGGTTTAAGACTGATACGACAGAATCCATTTCAATGCTATATTTCGTTTATTGTATCATCAAATTCTAATATTCCAAATATTAAATCACGACTCCAAAATTTATGCAAAACTTTTGGAAGGAGGAAAATAGTTGATGGAAAAGAATTTTTTCTGTTTCCAGAACCTTCTGATTTAGCAAACGCGTCTGTATTAGACATCAAAAAATGTGGGTTGGGTTACAGGGCAAAAGCAGTCAAAACCGCATCGTTATCTGTACTTGATAGAAAAATAGATTTTGATTTTTTGAAAAAAATAGATTATCATACGGCAAAAGAAGAACTGACCAAAGTGTTTGGGATTGGCAATAAGGTAGCTGATTGTATTCTGTTGTTTTCGCTAGAAAAACTTGAAGCGTTTCCATTAGATAGATGGATGCTACGAATCTTACAAAAATACTATTCAAAAGAGTTTCAAATCTCTACAAAAACATTAACTGAAAAAACTTATGATCAGCTTCATGAAAATATTGTTGAGCACTTTGGATCCTATGCAGGTTATGCACAACAATTTTTGTTTAAGATGGAAAGAGACATCTATAAGAAAAAATGGTTGTAAAAACCCTTAATATGGAAAGTTATTGCAAGATTCTTGGGCCTGTAGCTCAGCATGGATAGAGTGTTGGACTTCTAATCCAATGGTCAAGGGATCGAAGCCCTTCGGGCCCGCTTCTCATAAGTTATTAATCCTGAAAGGTAATGCAAATCATAATGAAAGATATAGAAATAAAATTAGCTAGTAAAGACATATCTCCACATAATGAAATAAGTGGTACTGTGGTTGTTAACTATCCAGGATTGTATGATGGTGTTGTAATAAATACACAGATAGTTGGTTCAAATGAATTAGTTGTCTGGCATTCATATAATGGGAAAAAAATTTCTAAAAATGTTTCACGATTATTTATCAGTAAAGATGTAATGCCAGAAAACAATGCAACCTTTACAGCATCAATTGAATTTGAACCAAAAGAATCACATGATGTTAAATTTCGTGCATCTATAATTGAACAGCATAAAGAAGTTGAAAGTGACCAATTATTTGCTACTTTTTCTACCTAGAATCGTGATTTTGTAATTTCAACTGTACCCTTCATCCAAGGATGTGGTTCACAATGATATTCTATCACTTTCGCACCATTTGGTGGTGCATCTGTAAATAGAAATTCATATTCTTCTCCTGGCATTATTACGCCTGTAGAACCAAATTCTCCACTCCAAGGATCAATAGTGATCCCTTTATCATGACTATCAGGTGTGACAGTATGTGGTGTTGAATCAACATTTTTCCAAATTACATGATTATCAATTGTAAGTTGCACTTGGACTAATTTTGGAACATAATTATCATCTTGCTCTGGGCTTGCTGATCCGTCTATAATATTGATGATAGTTTCTCCATTTGGATGAAGAATGTGTTCATCAACAGAAACCTTAGTGTTTTCTTCAGGTAACCAATACATTGTATACCAACTAATTGTTACACCCAATGCTACAATCATTACAAGTATTCCAATTCCATAGACATGACTAGATGCAGGTTCAGTCGTACTCAATAGCTAGCATGGTTTGTAGAACTCTTATAAAGCTTATTTAGAAAAATTGACTCTCTTACGGCTTTGTAAGATCAGACATTCCAATGTTTGGATCTTTAATATTTTCCAAGTCTGCAGTATTTGGTTTAATTTCTGGCGCTTGAGATGTTGGATCTTGTTTATCTGTAGTAGTTACCTCAGGTTGCTTTTCAATTGGTTTTGTTTCGGAACTATCAAGTGGTGTTTGTTCAGGTGGTGGTAGTTCTTTTGTATCAGAACTTGCTATGGTTTTTGTCATCTTACCTTTAACACTTGGAGGAGGGGGTACTTCCTTTGTTTTAGCCATAGCATATCGGTATACATGGAACGTTCCTGCAAATACTATCAGAATAAGACCAGCCAAGAATAGTGACATATTCTTCATACCACTGATAGCAGCATTATATGCCGCTATATTCAGAAATACTTGAAATGCTATCAAAGCGACTATGACCCAATTAATCCACTTATCTGAGAGATGAATATGGGCCACTTTCTGCGGTCCCTTTTCTTTAGCCATCTTAGCCCTTCTTTCACCCTCTTTAGCAAGATGGATCATCATGAAACTAAATCCAATTCCTAATGGTACTAGCAATATCATTACTGAGTAAAGGTATATTGGATCTATTACTAACCTCTCAACTAATGGCATAGTAGAGTCTGGTGAAATATAGAATCCCCAATACGTTGTGACTAGTATTTGCGCAATTCCTACAATTCCAAATGATGTGACCCAAGGTCTATCTTTCCATGAGAATTTTTTATACCTATCAACAAACGGAATTACCAACAGCGCGAGTATAAACAGCCCTGGCCATAATACACCTGTTGTAAATTTATCATACTGTGTTCTCAAAAATGCATACAGTCCTGTTAGATACCATTCAGGTACAGTAATTCCAGGTGGCACCGTCGGTTGAAACTTGAATCCGAGATCAACAGGAAACACACCGCCAGTAATTAGAATTGCACCAGAAATTGCCATAACCATTGGTACATCAAATACTAAGAACCTTGGGAAATGAACTGCCATCAGACCTAACATTACTATAGGTAAAATGAAGACATGCTGCGTATAGAACCGAAGTACAAAGTCATGGAATCCACTTCCAAACGCCGCATCACGTATCAACGGCCCAGCTACCGGTATTGAATTAGTCAATGACGCTGCAATGCTGATTGCAAGCTCAGCTCTTTCACTAAATATTATATCATATCCTGTAAATGCCTCAAGAATTGTGACTGTACCTAAAATAATACCAGTGACCCATAAAATTTCATTTCTAATTTTGTATCTTCCGCTAAAGTATTGATAATACATGTGTAAGATTGCAAGCATAACCATCGCGTTGGAACCATGATAGTGTATGTTACGTATATGGAATCCAAATGGAACATCATTATTGATGAATTCTACGCTATCCCAAGCTCTATCAAGTATAGGCTCATAATAAAACATGAGCAATGCACCAGAAACACCAAGTATGATGAATGTGATGAACGTGAGCATGCCCAAGAATCCAAATGGACTTACAAACCTTGCAGGGAAAGAGAATTTTATTGCAGTAAAGATTGTTCTGTCAAGACTATCCCATATCCAATAAATGAATGCAAGAGTTCCGTTTCTTCTAACTTGCGTGGCGGCCATATCCTACTACTCCATTTTTATTTGGTCCCCAAATGGGAGGTAAAACAAATAGATAACCATCTGAATCAGCTTCAAAATTTAATTCTGGTAATGTGTTAGAAGGTGCTGCTTGTAATGATGCAGGTCCGGCAAATGCTGTTCCAGTGACAGGATCGTACATACTTCCGTGGCAAGGACATTCTCCTCTCATGCGTCCTTCTTGTGGCCAGTATTTCCATACGCACCAAAGATGAAGACAAATCATACTATAAGCTCTAAAGGATGACACTGCATTTTTATCACCACCAAATTTTTCTGGCAATCTGATGAATTGCCATTTTCTAAATGCTTCTTCATCTAAAACACGGTCACCTGTTTTTGGATAAGTAATAACTTCTGCGTGATTAACAGGAAATGTGTTAATGTTTGCTTGTGTGCCATCAGGCAATTCTACTGGTACTTTTTCAGCAGCTGCAGATGATGGATTTGGAAGAAAAGTCCCCCATGGTACAAAAGGTGCAAAAGCCAGTCCAGTGCCCGCAGCACCCATAAGTTTTAGAAAATCTCTTCTAGAGATATTACCAGTACCCTGACCTACCATTTAGTTTCAAATCTTGTCAGATTGGTTATAAACCTTATTTCATTGATTGTTAATTACTGTCTTCTTTTTTTGTGAAAAAACAACTGCGGCTATGATCGCTATTACAACTCCAAGTATAATCAATATTACAATAGGATCAAATCCCTCAGATTCTGATATTTTTGGCTTGTCTATTATTGTATGATCTATTGTAAACATTATTTCGTGAGTCACTGAGTTTCCTGCTTTATCAATTCCCGATAAAATAATTTTGTATTGACCATCTTCTACCTGACTGGTATCAAATGAATATACTGCTTTGTCTATGATTCGTTCACCTGTTGGGAGTAAAAATGAAATCATCTCTTTTTCAGGTAAATTGTCATCATCTAATGACAAATCAATAAACAGTACATTAGAAACAGAAGTGTTGTTTTTTGGTGATTTTATTTCTAATGATGGTGGCTCAGTATCTACTACAAAATTAAATGATTTAGTTGCTTCAAGTCCTACACGATCATTCGCATTAATTGTCAGAATGTGCGGACCATCGGAAATTTCCGATATATCTAATCCATCTACTGGCATTTCAATCTCAACACTATCTAGAAAATATGTGACGCTGTACAAATTATCCTCAATAATTTCAGGACGAATTTTATTTTCTATATTTACAAACTCTGGTAAATCTAATATGATCTTTGGTGGTACATCATCAGGAGTGACTGTTGTAAATTTTGCTGCTAGTGTTATTGGTTCAGTGATATCCTTGCCATCAAACAATGTTGAATGAACTAGAAGTGAATAAGTTCCAGTCTGATTAATAGGTGCAAAGAGCACAGTAGATGTATTATCTTTATTTTTTACAGGGAAAAATCCTCCACCCTGACTAAAAGGTGATGTGCCAAGCCAATCAATCGAAGGCCAACCTAAAAAGTGACCAAACACTCCACTAGGCATATTTGTCGAAATAATTTTTCCTTGTGGGTCCATAACAAAAACAGAGAGATTTGTTTTTTCTTCTTCCCATGAAAATTCAATTGCTCCAGAATTAATTGTGCTATCATCAATAGCTAAAAAGTATTGTCTCCAGTCACCTGCCATGTAACGGTTTGTCATGTCAAATGCTCCTTTGACAAAACCAGTTCCATAGTTTACACTATTTTGTTCACCATGGACTACCAATGGAATGTCTTTTTCTACTGAATGTGTGACTGCGTAGCTAACGGGAACATTTAGTTCATGATGCTCTCCTTCAAATCTTAGAAATCCATCATAGATTCCAGTTTTTTGTTCTGGATTAGTTGTTATGGTTGAATTAATCTTAGTATTGCTCAATGGTGGAATAGAAATTTCATTCTGTTCTAGTGATAAATCATTCCAAGAATCTTTTCCGAAATAGCTTGCAGTTAATGAATAATTCATGGATGTTGAATTCTGTTTTATGTCACCAATCCAAAAAGAGTATCTAGATGGAACTGGATAAACACCCACAACCGGCACATCCTCAAATTTCTCCTCTGGCTCAGTAATACGTAACTCTTGAACAGTACCCCACGAACCACCCCTGTTTACCAAAGAAAGTTCATCGCTTGTAATTTCAGTATCGTTGTTTTTGTCAGTCCAATCATACAGATAGAGAGATGATATTCGTAAATCATCTGCATAGATTGGATTTGTTTGATTCATGAATGTATCAAATTCAAAATTTGCATTCAAAATCAGTAATGACGAATCCTCTGGAAACTTATTTGTGGATGTGGAATTTGATTCGTTGGAAATATCTGATGTTAAATCAGTAATAGGAATGTAATTTGGTCTATATGTCTTTGATTTATTCAAAATTGGATCTTGCAAATGAGTCTCTGTCATTCCATTTAGAGTGAATTTTTCAATTAATTTTAATTTTTGAGGAATTATGCTTATTTCGAGTGTTTTGTTTGTGGGATTTTCAATAGTAAATGTTGTAGTGCTGGCTTCGCCTGGAACTAATCTACCTCCAAACCAACTAGTCTGTGGTACATCTTTGATAGATACTGTAAACTTGTCAAAACCAATTGCTGTTGAATTAATGTTCTTTATTGATTCATCTAAAATTGCTTCTATGTTTGCTGACGTCCTTGAATTATGTACAATGAATGTTCCACCATGACCATTAACACTTTTTACTGCTTGAAATGAGTCCACTAGTCCTGCACCTTGAGTAAATACATCATTTTGTAGGTCAGTAGCAGATGACATTAAAATATTTTTTACGTCATATGGGGCAAACGGCTGTGACTTTTCATTAAGACTTTGCATTACTAGTGCTGCACTTCCAGAAACAATTGGTGCCGCCATACTTGTACCACCAAACAATCTAAATTCTTGATCAGTAGAATTGGTTGAAGTTTTTGTAATTGCTGATGGTGTGAAACTATACGCACCAATGCTCATTAAATCAGGTTTTGGATCACCGATTATACTTGGTCCTCTACTTGAAAAATCCACAACATGATCTGCATGTGTAGTTGTGTTCCCAAATCTTGGTTCGTCTTTAAACGAATCATAGCCAACAAAGACATTACTTGATGTTGCTCCGACAGTGATTGCAGATTGTGATGTACTTGGAAAACCAATTGTTCCATATCCATGACCAGAGTTTCCTGCACTAATTACCATGAGTACTCCAGGATAATCATCAGAAAGTGAGCCGGGTACATACAAAGCAGCCAAAATTAATGAAAGTAGATCATGACCTGGTGCATATTCAAAAACTGGAAAATTTGATACACCCCAACTATTTGAAATTATATTTGCTCTAGGACTTCCAGAAAATTTCCATTCCACATCATCGTTATTGAATCCTGCAGACCATAACCAGGAATAAACAATATCTCCAAACCATAATGCCTTAACAGGAATTATTTTTGAATCAGGTGCAACACCTTTTATTGTGAATTTCTTTGTATCATTGTAAATATCATATTCTTGAATTCCTTTTGATGCAATTGTTGCAGCACTTGCTGTACCATGACCAAATTGATCAGTCATTACACCAAAAAATTCACCATTGACATCTATGGGTGGCAATAAGGTGCCATTTATTGCGCCCATTGTATCATGCATCTTGGCTTCATTGTTTATTACGCCATAAATGTCAAGAACTTGGGCTCCAATCGTTCCTGCACTGTAATCAAATTGCCCATCATCATCAAAATCGTATAAGAGAAACTCATTTCCATCTCCAACCTTTCTTGGAATCTCATCGGTAAAATCAAAGTCGTAATCAGGTTTTTCTTCTTCACTGTCTCTGGTAAAATCTTTCCAAGATGTTGACATATCAGCAATTATTGTGTCATATGTTCCAGATGTTTCTGAATCAGTGACCAACACAGGGACCACTTGTAAGTGCGACAGTGCAGCTTGATACATGACACCTAACCGATAAACTCCACTTTGTGATACAATATAATCATGCATGTTTTTGCCGATCTTCATATCATCATTGATCGTTCCATTGAGTAATGGAGAACTTCCAATCATGGGATATAATGAATTATAGACTAGTAGAGATGTACCGTTCCCATTTTTTGCAAGATCTAGATACACCCCATCATTTTTTGCTTTCACATATACCGATGAGGTAGTATTGAGTCCGTCGATTTTGGATTTTGTAAAATTTTTCAGAGTTCCATACTTGTCTATGTTAGCTGCAAATGTAGCATTAGTTAAAATAATTCCTTGACCGTCAGCATCAAGCATAATTGGTATATTTTCATTATCTCTTGCTAGTGCATGTTGCATATCTCTGTTTGAGAAATCAACTCCAGTATCTATCACTGCAATAGTAATATCACTTCCAGTGACATTATACAAATTATGTACTTGTCTTGAATTTGCAAGGTTTCCTATCTCAGATATCTTTGAGTGTGGATCATATTTTGTATATTCTGAATGAAAGTCTAATGGAAAATCTTCCATTACATGGAATCCTGATGATTCTAAGAATGCAACATTATTTTCAGGGAGAGTCACAATTGAAAAAAATCCATTAGAAGAAAAAACCGAATTCGAAATTCCGTTTGCTAAAGAGTTCAAATCATTCACTGAGCCATGACCGAACACTATGTATCGCTTTAATGTTTCACCGTTGTCTAACTGGTTAATTGTGATTAGATCAGAAGTTTGTTTAATCTTATCAAAACTAAATGAGAATGAATTCTGTTCATGCATGTCTCCTCCAAAAAATGCAAATGATTGGCCAGATATGATTGGTATAAATAATAAAACGGAAAAAAATAATACAATTTTAAACATGATATAAGATCACACCGAGAATAATTATAATTATCTTCTTCGTGCTATAATAACAATTTGTAATGCAAGAATTATTGCTACAGAAGATACGATTGGAAATAATAGCGCGTTAAGTTGGGATGAACCCTCTTCAATATTTTCAACAGATGCAGAAATACTGGTGACACTTTCATCAATATTTGTACTTGCAGACTCTAGCGTTGAACCAAATTGTGCAGTTTCCATCTTTAGTTTTTGAAGCTCATCTGCAGTTTCATCTAAAACACTGTTAAGTTCTAAAATTTGATCAGAGATTCCACTAATGTCCTGTGTAAGAACATTTGTTGCAGCACTACCATGTGATATATTTCCCTCGTCAAATGTGACCATGTGAAATACATATGTCCCCTCGAGTCCAGGAAAATAATCAACAAAATACAACCCTTGATGTAGAACACTTAGTACTTGATCAAGATTTTCTACTTGTCCATTTGGTAAATGAACATGTGATGTGCCGAGAATAGCTTTTGGATCATTGCCAATTAGTAATCCGTCACTTGATGTCTGTACAAAAACTCTAAACAAGTTACCAACTGCAGCGGTTTCTGGTGCAAAGACTGTTGTTTTGATGTCTCTCTCAATTGATATACTATGAAGTTCTGATGTGGAAGAAAATTTCAGGTCAAACGTCTTAGATATGCCTCCCTGTTGACTGCTAATTATTTCTAAAATGTATACTCCAAATGGAATGCTTGCTGTTGGTTCACCCCACTTGATAATGGAATGCTGAAACGAACCATCGCTATCTGTCATGATTTGCTGGAATTCTGCTATTGTATTATCTGGTGCATAAAGTCGTATTATGATAGGTTCGTTTGGTTCTCCCTCTCCATATACAAACAAGGGCTCACCCGGTGCATATACCAACTGACTTGTGAAAGCATCTAGTTCTGCAAATCCATTTGTAAACAAAACCGGCGACAGTAATATTGCTGAAATAGTTAATGTAAGAATTTTCATTTTGATCTATTGTCAATTAGCTTATAGATATGACTTATGATAATTTGTTCTACGTTTTAGTCTATAACTAACGTTGTTTGGTGATTAAAAAAAAAGAAAAGGGGAAGTTTGATGTCTAACGATCTTGTTATACGACAGTTATAGAGACTGATGCGGTATCAGATAATGCAGTTGGATTGTCTACGCTCTCCCATACAAAGACAGTTGCTTCGTATGAACCAGATGCGTTAGGAATCCATGACAATGCTGGGCTGAAGGATTGACCTGCAGCTAGCTGTCCTGTTATCCATGCCAATGAGACTGTAACACCATCGCTATCCTGTACCTGTACTAAGTATGCAAATGACTGATCACCGTCCTGTCCGTTTACTAGGTCTGCCTCAATCTGTACCTGTTGATCAACTGATACCTCAGCTAGTGAGTTACCAAATGCGTCAACAACTCTTGCGTTAGCAACTGGTGCTCTCTCAAGAGGTGGTGTTTGAGTGCCTATTACGGCAGTAGCGGATACGTCAATATCATCAGAAGTACTATATGGTTCAGGTAGAGTGTGGTCTGAATATTCAGCAGTTATTGAATCACCTTCTGAGACTCTTAATGTTGCTCCGCCTGATGCAGATGAGGTTGTAAAGAATACAGTTCCCTCAAAGACGCCAGTGGATTCATTTGTCTCAGTTACAGTTAGTTCAATACCACCTGAATCAGAATCAGAGTAAACATCCACTTGGAAGTTCTCTACTGAATCTGCATTCCAGTTCATGTCCGGATCAACTACAGTTATCACAGCGGATGAAGATGACAAATAGGCATCTTCACTAAAGGATGTTTCACCAATGTTCCATCTAACCAAACTAGATGACACTACTGTTGAATCCTCAGTATACTCAAAGGATACAGTAACTCCATCTGCTTCAGTTGATTTCAATAGACCATCAGTTGGTCCTGCTAATGCTGGAGAGGTTGTTGCACTAAATGAGTTGAATGGTCCTTCTGCTGTTCCATCACCATCGGCGTCGTGAGACATACCAGATAGTGTGATTTCACCGAAGAATATTCCGGTGTCAGGTCCAGTTTCAACCATCTTGTAAGCTGTTAGTTTGGATTCTCTAGTTTGAGCCGTTAAGCTTCCGCCAGATCCACCAATCTCATTTACAAGTGAGCTGTCTGTGTTGTGATCAGGTGCTACGATTGTTACAAATACTCTATCAGTCCATGTGTATACCTTGCTGTCCAATTCGATGGTTGCGCCGAAGTTAGAAGTATAGATACTTAATCCTATATCTTCTGTGCTATCACCGTAGTTATCTTCACCAGATGGTCCGTAATCGACATATTCTAAGCCGATCTTCTCACCTTGGTCAAGTGCTACGCTATTACACGTTGAAGGAATTTCTATGACTGTCTGGAATATACCAGTGTCACCACCTGTTTCTCGGAATGCAGAAGGCTCTGCATCGAATCCTACTACTGTGCTTGCGGCGTTGAGGTTTTGTGTACATGCGTCTGAATCCCATTCAACTAAACCTAATGAGTAACTTTCTACTGTTCCACCGTCCAAGTTCAAGTCAGGTTCGACTAGTGTGATGATTGCATCAGAACCAATGACATAAACAGATTTGTCTGATAGTAAGCTAGCAGTCCTCAAATCTAATGTTGAGGAATCGGTAGCTGTATAGGCATTACCAGATGCGTCTGTTGGGTCACTATAGTATGCTGTAATTACATCACCTTGTCTCAACTGTGTTGAGCCAGGTCCTGTGGCTGAAGCGTTCAGTGCAAGTGCATATTCGAATACACCTGAAGATGCTTCAGTTTCAGTTAGTGCAAAGTTATTCTTTAGTGTAACTGTTGTTGCGCCTCTTACTGCTTTGACTGCTACTTTTCCTACAGGAATAGTATCTTCACCAGTTGGTGAAGTGTCATAGTCAGCGTCAGCTACTGAAACAGTTACTGTTACGTTACCGGAGTTTCCAGAGAGGTATGTATCGTCATGAAGCTTCATCTCACTCCAGTCAATTGGGACTGGATATACGCTCTTGTCTAGTGCGACAGAGCCTGAGGTGGCCGATACGGTTGCTGCTGCGCCTGTTTCAATTGCATTGCCACCTACATCGACAAAGTCGTTATAGTTGACAAACATATCCTCACCAGTTGTAGATGTTGCGGTAGCATTAGAGGTTCCACCACAATACTGTGAAGGAATCTGGAATGTACCAGTAAATACGCCTGTTGATGGGCCTGTTTCAGTTAACTGGAATCCGGTTGCTGTGAGACCATAAGAGGCTCCACATGTATCATTGAATTCTTTATCACCGAAATAGACATCTAGGATGTGTGTGTTTGATGCGCCTTCTGAACCGTCATGTCCGATTGTATCGTTATCACCGACTAAATCGTCAGCTTGTGTTATATACACGTCAATAAGGCTCGAATCACTGTTAAGATCCATATCAGTTACAGTTATTGTGACTGTATCAGCTACCTTGTAGGATTCTTGATCGAATTCTACAACACCACTATGGGTTGGTGCGTCAACTTGGTCAGCAATGCCGGTATATTGACCGTCTGAATCTGTATCGTTATACTTGACTCTTGGAGCGTCACTACCAGTAAGATCAGCAGTCATCA
>CAYQPZ010000010.1:0-24152 GCA_964419505.1 uncultured Candidatus Nitrosopelagicus sp.
CTAAGACCGAACCATCGAAAGGGATGAGGTCCGGGAGGGAGCAATCCTAAGGTGGGACATCCACGCTTCCTCGTCAACGTGGCGGATCTTGTACACCTTGAAATGGGACTATCAATCTAGACTGGAACTGGCAGAACTACTACACTAATAATGTCAACAATATTAATGGATTAATTAGTATCTAACTTCAAAATTTTCATATTCACCAAGAAACTCTTCTTGATTAGTTTTAAGATCATCAACGCGTGAATTTGCAGGACCTAAACTACACCATTGGGTAACAGTATCTACAGATTTGTCTTCTCCCTCTATCATCATTTCAACTCTGCCATCATCAAGATTTCTCACCCAGCCTCTAACGTTATTTTTTATTGCAATAACTCTAGTTGCCTGTCGAAAAAAAACACCTTGCACTCTTCCTGTCACAAAAATGTGTATACGTTTCTGACTCATATAATTACAAGATATTGGTTAGTTTTATTTTTTAATTATTTGATAGATTGTTTTCTTTCTTTAATTCTTGCTCTTCCTGTCTTTCTTGCTGCAATACTTCCAACCTTGGCACCTGGTGGTGCATTACGTGAAACTGTAGAGCTCTGTCCAACATGTTGATGTCTTCCACCACCATGAGGATGAACATATGCTGCTTGTGCTACACCTCTTACAATTGGGTATTTTTGACCTTTTGATTTGAATCTGCGCCATGCAACTCCTGCACGCATAAGTGGCCTATCTTCAACACCTCCACCTGCCAAAGTTCCAATCATTGCTCTGTTCTTTGGATTAAGTTTAGTAAATTTACCAGAAGGCAGTTTTAGAATAACACCATTGTCAGTGTGTGAAAACACAGTTGCATCTCCTCCAGCAGATTTTATCAAAGTTCCACCATCACCAAATTGTTTTTCAACATTACATACAATAGTTCCATCAGGTATGTTTTGGATACTAATTACATTACCATCTTTAATTTCAGACTCGAGGCCAAAATCTATTTTTGAACCAACTTTTGTGCCAAGAATGGCTGGAATAAATGAAATTGAACCGTCTTCAAATCTTACTTTTGATAAAGGTGCATCACGACCGGTTTCATGAACAAGATCAATTATCTCACCCTGACGATTTTCATCTAGATCAAAACTTGGGTATTTTGCTGGTTTTAGCTTTCCAGTGACTGCAGCTCTAAACTGCATTCCTCCACGCCCACGCCTTCTAACTAGTGGTCTTTTACCCAATGTACTCGTTTTGGACTGAGATCATGATTTTAAGCTTGTGATCAATGTTTTTGAGATCACAATAATAATACGCAATATATAAAAAAAGAACTTAGTGAGATAAGATATGAGTGAAGGTGGATTATCCCTTAAAGTATTGGAAGCTTATACTAGAGATGTTGGTAGAGGAGTAGCCAGAATCGATTATGACTCAATGGATAATCTAAACGCCTCAACTGGTGATGTGATTGAATTAAAAGGCAAAAGAAGAACTGTTGCCAAATGTCTTCCGCTTTATCCTTCTGATGAGGGTAAAGGAATTATTAGAATTGATGGATTAGGTAGAAATAACTCTGGTATTGCAATTGGTGATGCAATTACTGTAAAAAAGATTAAAGCGGTACAAGCAGAAAAAGTTATAGTTGCTCCACTTGAAGCCATTCCGCCAATAGATGAAAGATACTTGGCAGATGCATTGGAAAGTGTTCCTTTGATTAAGGGTGATAATGTTATGGTTCCATATTTTGGTGGAAGATTAACATTCCAAGTAATAGGAGTCACACCAGCTGCAGATGCAGTTCTTGTTACACAAAAAACAAGTTTTCATATTGCAGAAAAAGGTGAAACACTACGAGGAGTTCCTCAAGTAACCTATGAAGATATTGGTGGAATAAGAGATGAGATAAAGAAGGTTCGCGAAATGATTGAACTTCCATTGAGACATCCAGAAATATTTGAAAAACTTGGTATCGAAGCACCAAAGGGTGTTATGTTATACGGTCCACCAGGTACTGGAAAGACACTTTTGGCTAAAGCGGTAGCAAATGAGAGTAATGCTCACTTCATTAGTATTTCGGGTCCAGAGATTATGAGTAAATTTTATGGTGAGAGCGAAGCAAGGCTTCGAGAGATCTTCAAGGAGGCGAGAGAAAAAGCTCCATCAATAATCTTTGTAGATGAAATTGACTCTATTGCACCAAAACGAGAAGAGGTAACTGGTGAGGTTGAAAGAAGAGTTGTTTCACAGATGTTATCATTAATGGATGGATTAGAAGCTAGAGGAAAAGTAATTGTGATTTCTGCAACAAACAGACCAAATGCAATTGATCCTGCTTTAAGGAGACCTGGAAGATTTGATAGGGAGATTGAGATCAAAGTTCCTGACAAGAAAGGTAGACATGAGATTCTACAGATTCACACGCGTAATATGCCTTTGATGAGTGAAGGTGATGGCACAGTAAACATCGATAAAATATCAGCAGTAAGTCATGGCTACGTCGGTGCTGACTTGGAATATCTATGTAAAGAAGCAGCAATGAAATGTCTGCGAAGATTATTACCAGAATTAAATTTGGAAGAAGAAAAAATTCCTCCAGAAACCTTAGATAAACTAATTGTTATTTCTGAAGATTTTACAAAGGCACTACGTGAAATTACTCCATCTGGAATGAGGGAAGTCTTCATAGAAAACCCAGATGTACAATGGAGTGAGGTCGGAGGACTAGCAGAAGTCAAACGAGAATTAATGGAAGCTGTTGAATGGCCTATGAAATATCCAGAATTATATGAAAAATTAGGTCATAAGATGCCAAGAGGAATCTTATTGCATGGACCTAGTGGTACCGGAAAAACACTGATGGCAAAAGCAGTTGCAACAGAAAGTGAGGCAAATTTTGTTTCAGTACGCGGTCCTGAATTACTATCAAAGTGGGTAGGAGAATCAGAGAGAGGTATTAGAGAAATTTTCAAACGTGCAAGACAGTCAGCGCCATGTGTAATTTTCTTTGATGAGATAGACTCTATTGCCCCTATTAGAGGAGCAGGAGGAGAAACCGTTGTCACAGAAAGAGTAGTTAGTCAATTATTAACCGAATTAGATGGAATGGAAAACATGCATGGAGTAGTTGTACTTGCTGCTACAAATAGGGCTGATATGATTGATCCCGCTTTACTTAGACCAGGTAGATTTGATAAAATTATCCAAATTCCATTACCTGATAAAGAGAGTAGAAAGAACATTTTGGAGATAAATTGTAAAGATATTCCAATTGCTGATCCAAAAGGTCCAGATAAAATAGATTATGAAAAATTAGCTGAAATGACTGATGGTCTGAGTGGTGCAGATGTAGCAGCGATTACAAATACTGCTGTATCATTGTTAGTTCATGAACATCTTGATAGTGCACCAGATGCCAAAGAGATTACAGTAAAGGCTAGTAGTGCAAAAGTAACAATGAAGCATTTTGAAGAATCTGTGAAAAAAGTCAGGGAGCAGAAGGACTTGAAGATAGGCGAGAAATTAGTAGCCTCGTACTACAGGTAGTTTTAATAAAATAATCAATCAATTCTCATTATATGTCTGAACTCAAAGGATACAAAGGAAAATCACTTGAATATCTACAACAAAAAGATGTGAATGTTGGGGATTCAATAAAAGTAATTTCTGATCTAACTTATACTGGAACCCTTATGCCTAGATATGAGACCAGTGAGGACTCGCACATTGTATTAAAACTAAAAAGTGGTTATAATATTGGAATTGAATTAAGTGAAATCAAGGATATAGAAAAAATATCTTCTCCGGAACAAGTGACAGCAGAAAAAAACACAAAGAAGACAGATGCAACATTACCAAAAATACTATTGCTCTCAACTGGTGGAACCATTGCAAGTAAAGTTGACTATAGAACTGGTGCTGTAACACCTGCATTAACAGCTTCAGATCTTAATGACGCTGTTCCAGAAATTGCAAATATTGCAAACATTGATGCAGAAGTACTATTCTCTGAATACTCTGAAAATTTACAACCTGAACACTGGATCGAAACTGCCAAGAAAATTGAAAGTGTTGCAAATTCAGATTATAAAGGAATCATTGTTGCACATGGGACTGATACAATGCATTATAGTTCTGCATTTTTATCATTTGCACTTTCAGGATTAAAAATTCCAGTAGTGTTTGTTGGTTCACAAAGATCATCAGATAGACCATCATCAGACGCAGCACTAAATCTCATTGCGGCAGCAAGATTAATCACTCAAACAGATGCAAAAGGTGTCTATATTGTAATGCATCATAATGAAAGTGACGACACTGTCGCATGCCACCTTGGAACAAGAGTTCGTAAAAATCATACAAGTAAAAGAAGTGCATTTGAAACGATAGGAGGTGATCCAGCATTCTTAGTTTTAGATCAAAAGATTATCAAAAATTCTACTAATGAATTTTTCAAGGATCAATCATTCAATCCCAGACTTGGAATAGATACAAAAGTTGCACTGGTAAAATACCATCCTGGATATGAATCAAAGCAAATAGATGCCCTGATTGATTTAGGGTTCAAAGCAATAATCTTTGAAGGTACTGGACTTGGTCACGTGGGTAAAACGATGTATGATGTTATAAAAAAAGCAAGTTCACATGGTTTGTTTCTGGGAATGACATCACAATGTATTGATGGTCGAGTTAGAATGACAGTTTATGAAAGTGGCAGAGATTTGTTAGAACTAGGAATCATTCCTTTAGAGAACATGATTCCTGAAATAGCGTTGGTGAAAACAATGTGGGCACTAGGTAATTCTGAAGGTAATGATGGTCTTAAGAAATTACTTTTAGAAAATATTGCATCAGAATTTTCGGAGTGAGTTTGAAGGTGGCTGAATTTAAAATAGATGAAGTTGGCTTGAAAGTTGGTTTAGAAATACATCAACAGTTAGATACTGGAAAAAAACTATTTTGTGGTTGCAGAACAGTTGAAGATGATGAGTACACTAGCAAATTTAGTCGAAAGTTAAGAGCAACAAAAAGTGAACTTGGTAAGATTGACCCAGCCGCACTTTTTGAAGATACAAAATCAAAAACAATCGTCTATTATGCTAATTCCAATAGTAGTTGTTTAGTAGAAAAAGATGAGGAACCACCACATGATTTGGATCATAATGCTAAAGATACTGTATTAATAATTGGATCTGCCCTAAATTCAAAAATTTTTAGTGAAATACATGTAATGCGAAAAACCGTGGTTGACGGATCAAATACATCTGGATTCCAAAGAACTATGCTTATTGCACAGGGTGGTCATATTGAAGTGGATGGTAAACAGGTTGGTGTTCAATCAATTTGTTTGGAAGAAGATGCGGCAAAAATAATCAATAATAAGGATCATGAGAGATTTTTTAGTTTGGATCGTTTGGGAGTACCATTAGTTGAGATCGCATTAGAACCAGTGGCTGATAGTCCAGAAACCGTAAGAAAGATTGCATTAACACTTGGAAGGTTACTTAGAGTGACAAAAAAAGTTGCTAGGGGTATTGGGACTATACGACAGGATGTGAATGTCTCAATTGCTGGTGGTGGTGTAATAGAGGTAAAAGGAGTACAGCAGTTAAGCCAGCTTGAAAAGATAATAAAATTTGAGGCAAAACGGCAACATGGTTTGAAGATACTTTCAGAGAAGCTCAAAGTCAAAAACGCTGGGGAAATTGATAAAAATAATGATATTTTTGTGATCACTGATTTACTAAAAGATTGTGATTCAAAAATAATAAAAGATTCTCTGACGAATCAAAATGAAATTAAGGTTATAAGAATAAAGAATATGCGTGGGCTTTTTGGGTTTGAACCTTATGCTGGTATTAGACTTGGAAAAGAAATTGGAGAGTTAGTCAGGTTTTTTGGAATTGGTGGAGTGTTTCATTCAGATGAACTTCCAAATTATGGAATTGTTGACTCAGATATTCAAAAAGTAAGAAACAGATTGGAATTAAAACAGGATGATGCATTTTTAATTATTGCTGGAAGAAGCCCATCACTTGACTTTGCAATTGAATCGATTATCAACAGAATTAAAGATGCTAAAAATGGACCGCCAGCTGAAACAAGAGCTGCAACACCAAATGGAGAAACAGTTTTTTTAAGACCTAGACCTGGTGCGTCAAGAATGTACCCAGAGACTGATATTCCAACGATAAAAATCACAGAAGGAGAATTAGAGTATGCTAAATCAAAGATTCCAAAATCATGGACTGATTCACTTTTAGAAATTCAGAATAAATACAAAATTAATTCTCAATTATCAGAACAGATCTTCGATTCTACATATTTTGATTTGTTTGAGAAAATTTGTGGTGATGGTGAAAATTCTCCTAATTTTGTTGCATCAGTGTTATGTTCTACTATAACCAATCTAGAAAGAAAAGGTTTTGATTCTAAATTTCTAAAACATGAAGATATATCTAACACATTTGAATTATTAAAAAATCAAAAAATCACAAAAGAATCCATAGAAATAATATTTGAACAAATAATGTCTGGAAAAGCATTATCTGTTTTAGATGCAGTTGAAAAGGCTTCGATTACTCAATTGAATCAAGATGAGCTGGAAAAAATTCTAGATAAAATTATTGAACAAAACTATGATGAAATCAAAAAAGATGGTATGCATTCAATGAGTTCTATAATGGGTTTGGTGATGAAACAGGTGAGAGGAAGAACCTCTGGTAGTTTAGTAAATCAACTTCTAAAAACAAAGATCCAAGATATAATAAAATAGGAAAAAAACTGGTGTTATACTAGTTGTTTGGTAAGAATGGCTATTTTTTGCCTTTTCTTGTTCCAGTTCCTCTACCAGTTACTCGTGTTCTGCCTTTAGCAGATGCTTTCTTAGGAGCTGCAGTTAGTTTTCTTCTTCCAGTTCCTCTACCAGTAGATATTGTTCTCTTACCAGCTGCTTTCTTTTTTGCTTCCTGATATTCTCTATAGGAATCTCCAGAAAAGCTTGATTTTTTGCTAGTATCTGTCGTTCTACGGGTTGTGCCTCTACCGCCGACTCTAGTTACTTTTGCCATGCAAATAATCAAAACTACAGTGCTTTAAAGTTGTTCCTAACAAAATTCTAAGATTTTATGTGCGGGAAGTGGGATTTGAACCCACGAACTCCTAGGAGATAAGGATCTGAACCTTACGCCGTTGACCAGGCTGGGCTACCCCCGCAAAACTATTTTGAATTTCTAGAATAAGTTCGTTATTAGGAAAAATTGAAATTGGAGATGAAAAAGTAAGAAATAATGCCATTTTGGGAAGTATATTCGGAGGATATGAAAAAAATCATGGGTAGGTATAACCAAGATTATTTTTCCGAAGCAAAAATAGGTGAAATTGTAAAAGTTGTCTATGCATCATATGTTCGAGAGGGACATAATCTTGTTATCAGATCTTCTCAATAGAGATAGACTATTCTGATTCTTTGAATTTATGTAAAATGTTTTTCTGTTCTTTTGATATTTTTTTTGGTATTTCAACTACAACACGAACATATTGATCACCACGTCGTGCTGAATTTTGTCTTGGTAAACCTTTACCTTTTAGTTTTAAAATAGCATTAGGCTGTGTTCCAGATTCAATAGTAATTTTTTCAGACTCTTCAAGCGTTATAACCTGAATTTCAGTACCAAGTGTTGCATTAACCATTGAAATGTTTGCATCACAGTAAATGTCAATTCCATCTCTTCTAAATTGTGGGTGATCCTCTACTCTAACCCGAACTATGAGATCACCATTTGCGCCATTAGGGATAGATTCGCCCTCCCCTTGTATTACATAATCTCCATTATCAATTCCAGGTGGAAGTTGAAATGATATGTGTTTAGTTCCCTTGACTTTACCTCTATTACATTTTTTGCATGGTTTTTCAATAATTTGACCCTCACCACGACACTTTCTGCATGGTTGAACTGTGACAAATGTAGAAAAACCCATCTTTCTACCAACTCTCATCTGTCCCTGACCATTACAATCATTACATCTTGATTTTGAAGTGCCTGGTTGACAACCTGTTCCACTACAATCAGGACAATCTACATGTTTTTTTAAATCAAGTTCAATTTGCTTTCCATGCAATACATCTTCCAGTGTGACAGATGTTTCGTATAACATATCAGAGCCACTTTGCCTTCCAAAATTACTAAACCCACCTCCGCCAAACAAATTCTCAAAAATTGATTCAAAACCACCAGAACCTCTTCTGCCTTGACCTCCGAATAGATCATTAAAAATATCATTAAAGTTTCCACCTGCACCTCGGAAAATATCTTCTGTTGAATATTGTCCATCAACGCCTGCATGACCATGTTGATCATAAAGTTGCCTTTTTGATGGATCTGATAATACGGCATAAGCCTCTGATATCTCTTTGAAATGTTCTTGCGCATCAGGAGATTTATTTCTGTCAGGATGAAATTTCAAAGCTAGTTTTCTATACTGTGATTTAATCTCGTCGGCTGATGCCGATTTTGAAACTCCTATAACTTCATAATAATCGCGTTTTGCACTCATGAATATATCTCCTATTTTGATTGAGTATCTAAATTAACTAATTTAGGAATTTTCTGTTTTTTGGTCAGAATTTGATTCTGTTTTTTGTTCTTCATTGTTTTCCGAGTCTGATTTTTGTTCGCCTGTTGCTTGTTCACTTGAACTGTCCTGTCCTTGATTTTCTTGTTGTTCTGCTCCAGGTGGAGGTGTCGCATTCTTGTAAAGCTCTGTTGTAATTTCATTAACTATTGCTTTTAAAGCCTCAAGTTTTGGTTTAATCTGTTCAGTTCCTTGTGTCAGCGATTCTTTTAGATCTTTGATTGCATCCGTAATCTTTATTCCTTTTTCTTGAGGTATTTTGTCCTTTAGATCCTGACTAACAAGTTTTTCAGTAGTGTAGATGAAACTTTCTGCCTCGTTTTTAATGTCTACTTGTTCTTTTTTCTTTTTATCTTCTTCAGCAAATTTTTCTGCATCTTCTTTCATTTTTTTGACATCATCTTCAGACATTTTTGAAGAAGACTCGATTGTAATTTTAGCATCCTTTCCTGTACCAAGATCTTTGGCAGTAACATTGATTATTCCATTTGCATCAATATCAAATTTAACGTTAATCTGTGGAACTCCTCTAGGTGCCGGTGGAATTTCAGTAAGATTAAAACTTCCTAGTGATACATTATCAGCCACCATTGGTCTTTCTCCTTGGACCACATTGATTGTTACAGCAGTTTGACTATCTGCAGCAGTTGTGAATGTTTTGCCTTTAGAAGTAGGAATAGTTGTGTTTCTTTCTATAATTGGTTCTCTAACTCCTCCAAGTGTTTCAATTCCTAAGGTTAATGGTGTGACATCAAGTAAAACAATATCACTTGTGACATCACCAGCAATAATACCAGCTTGGACTGCAGCACCAAATGCCACAGCTTCCATAGGATCTACTCCAGATTCTGCTTCTTGCCCAACTGCACTGCTAACAAACTTTCTTACTATTGGCATTCGTGTTGGTCCACCAACTAGAACAATCTTTGTTATACTTGATGTTGAAATTTTTGCATCTTCTATAGCTTTATCTATTGATGATTTGCATCTTTGAACAATTGAGGTTACTAATTCCTCAAGTTTTGCTCTTGTTAATTTTACTTCTAAGTTTTTGGCTCCAGAAGAATCCTGTGCTATAAATGGTAAATTGATTTCAGTTTCCATTACTGTTGATAATTCAATTTTTGCTTTCTCACCGCCTTCTTTGATTCTAGTCATGGCAGTACTGTCATTTGAGAGATCTATTCCCTCCTTTTTCCTAAATTCTTCTACAACATAATCAATTATGGCTTTGTCCATATCAGAGCCTCCAAGTTGTGTGTCACCAGAAGTGCTCATAACTTCAAAAACACCACCTCCCATTTCCATGATTGTCACATCTAGTGTTCCTCCACCAAAATCAAACACAAGAATCTTCATGTCCTCTTTGTTTTTGTCTAAACCGAAAGCTAATGATGCAGCTGTAGGTTCGTTGATTATTCTAACAACGTCTAATCCTGCAATTGTCCCTGCATCTTTGGTTGCTTGTCTTTGATTATCATTGAAATAAGCAGGAACTGTAATTACCGCCTTACTAATACTATCACCAGTAAATGCTTCTGCATCACGCTTAATTTTCTGAAGAATGAAAGCAGAAATTTGTTGTGGATTGTACTCCTTATCTTGAATTTTATAGGTAAATTTTGTTCCCATCTTTCTTTTTGCTTCTCTAATAGTATTATCTGGGTTGGTGACTGCTTGCCTTCTAGCAGGTTCACCTACTAGTAAATCTCCATCCTTTGAGAAAGCTACAATTGATGGAAATGCCTTACCGGCTACGGTAGTTCCTTCTGCTGCTGGAATAAGAGTTGGTTTACCTCCCTGTATCACTGCGGCGGCAGAATTACTTGTTCCGAGATCGATTCCGATAATTTTTTCAGCCATATTTCATTTATTCCTCTTTATTTTTTTTTGATACAATTACTTTAGATGGTCTTATAACATCTTGAAACGAAATATATCCTTTTGCCACCTCTTGCGTTATTGTTCCTTCATCCAATGAATTATCATCTATCGTTGAAACTGCTTCATGAAGTTTAGGATCAAAAATTTCACCTATAGCGTCGATTGGTTTTATGTTATTTTCAGATAGGAGAGATTCCATATTTTTTATCACACCGTCTAGACCTTCTACATTAACACCATCATCTTTTAAAGCAGATTTTGCTCGGATGAAATCCTCATAAATTCCAATAAAACCAAGTATAATCTGATTTGTTTTTATTGTGACTTTTTGCGAAATTTCAGTTTTGCTACGTCGTTCAAGATTTTGGTAGTCAGCTAGTATACGTTGTAATTTATCTTCACAGGTGGACAGTTTTTCTTTGTCGTCCTTGATTTCATAAGGTTCTTCTTCAACTACTGTATCTTGATCATCTATATTTTGCATAGAATCATTATCAGTATCTAATTCTGTGTTATTCTGTTCTTCTGCCATTTCTTTTTGTCCTGAATGTTGATAATATTATTTTTGTGGATAAACCTCACATATGGGATTTGCCTTAATTATAATAAATTCATTGTCCTTGTTATGTTTTGTAATAGAATTATAGTCTGATTGCGAACAGGCAACTATAATGATTGTTTTATCATTTGTAAAAATTTCCGATACACTATAAATTGACTCAACATCACCAATGTAGTCTTTTAATTTTGTTTCAAGTTCACCAAGCTTCTCATGTTTCTCTCCTTTCATTTCGTATGTATCTAATGACCATAAAAGTAAAATCTTGGTTCTACTTGCCTTTAATTCATTTTTCTTAAGTACTAGTCGTATTTCATCAATTAGTTTTTTAACATATCCGTCGACACCTTTTAGACTTCCATTAATCAAGTATGTTAATGAACTAGCACCCTCAAACGAATTACCTAACGAGCGTAAATCAAATAAATTATCAATCATATTGTCTAAATAGATTTGATCAAGTTCATCTGAGTTTAATTGGGCTTTTGTATCTTCATCCTTTGTAAATTTACACACCTCAAGAATACAAGTAATATTTGAAAAACGCTTTAAGATATTGATTGCGTGCAAATGTTCTGATGTAGTAATTGAGACAAATTTGATATTTTTTGGAAGTGATAACAACTTCACTAATCTCTCATCTGTTTTTCCATCGTATGAGCCAATCATTGTTTTATAATCAGGTTTGCTTAGGGGATAATAGAAATAGGAAACACTTTTGCCTGTTTTATGTCCTGATACATGTTCCAATAACGAAATATTCTCAGAGTTACCTCCAAATCCTGTTCCTAGACAATAAACAACGCTACATCCTTTTTTGATATTTGATACTGCCTCTTTAAATTTGGAATTTAATTCTGTTTTTATGTCCTGACCTGTTTTTCGTATTCGTGGGGCAAAAAACAGAATCTGTGCTTGTGAAATAGCAGTATCAATAGGTGTCATGGATAATAATGGTTCATCGTCTTTTAACGCTTGGATATTTGGATACATCTTTGCAATATCCGATTTTATTAGAATTGCAGATGGTGTAGATTCGTCAATAATTTGTACATCGCCCCCATTCGTTGCAATTTTACACGCTAAATCGTATCCCTCACTACTGAGACCAAAAATCACAACTTTTGTATTCATATTAACTACTTGTGCTAGTATCAAGACTAAGAAATACTTATTGCAGTTATGTATCAAGTGCTAATGCTTGAAGATCTGGTTTGATATTTTAACACCTAAACAATACTTATTTTTTGAATATTTCATTCAAAAACTTCTAAAACAGCACAAAATTTTTGCGACCTCAAGAAAATATCAACAAATTAACGATATTGTGAAATTCGGTTCAATAAACCCAATATTGGTAGGAAAACATGGAGGAGGAAAAAAATCAAATAAAATGATGGCAAGTCTACAAAGAAGTAAACTCTTAACAAAAAAAATTGAGAAATTTGCACCTGATTTACTGATTAGTTTTTGTTCTCCTGAAGCATCAAGAGTTGCATTTGGATCAAATATTCCTCATATTGCATTCTCTGATTCACCACATGCAAAAGCAGTAATGAAATTATCATTACCATTTGTAACAAAGTTACTTACACCCTGGATTATCCCAAAAAATGATTTCACTCTATATGGAATTGATTCAAAAAATATTATTAGATATAAAATGATTGATGCTGCTTTAATAATTAAAAATTATAAAAATATTAAAAAGAAAAACTCAAAATCAAAGAAAATAATTCTTATTCGACCTGAAGAAGTAGAAGCTGCATATGCATCAAAAAACAACAAAACTGTTAAAATAATAAAGAAAATTGTTGAAAAATTCCCAAATGAAGAAAAAATTGTTTTATCTAGATATGAAAATCAATCAAAAGAATTGGAAAGAGTTTTTGGCTCAAATATTTCACTCTTTTCAAAGCCAATAAACGGACAGGAGTTTTTAAGAAAAACTGATTGTTTTGTAGGTTCTGGAGGAACAATGACTGCTGAATCAAGTTTACTAGGAATACCAACTATATCACTTAATTCAGTTCCAAATAGAATAGAGGATTATTTGGTGAGAAAGAAATTAATTGTGAGGGCAGAAACTTCAGAAAAAATTTCAAAAGAAGTTTTTCGTGCATTAAATGATAATAATTTCATGAAAAAAAGAAAAATTCAAGCAAGAAAAATCATCTCATCTTTTGAAGATCCATATCAAATTCTTTTAAAAACAATTAGAACATTATAAAATAATATTATAGGGGTAATAGTAGGTTTTTTTGTTTAGCAGCCCGGTAGTGTAGCGGCAAGCATAGGGGCCCTTGGAGCCTTTGACCCCAGTTCGAGTCTGGGCCGGGCTATTCTTTTTAAAAATCTAATTTTGTGAGTAATTTTGTTGCTATTACAAAAAGAACAGATGCTAATGATACTAATACTATCATCTCCAAAATTACAAATTCGGTGACGGCACCAAAAATCCCTGCCCTAATTATATCAACAAGATATGTTAATGGATTAAGATAGAATGCAGTTGCAAGTGGTTCTGGAGCGCCAGCTGCGGGATAAAATGCTGTACTAACAAAAGCAAAGAATAAGAAAACTGTGTTAATGATTACATTGAATCCTTCGCTAGAACGTAATCGAGTTGAAATAATTGAAGCTATTGAGCCAAAGAGAATCGCACCAGCAATGGAGGTAAAAATTATGAGTGGTATTGTGATTAAACTAAATTCAACTGATTCAAAAAATATAGGATAACCAACTATTGTGATTAATGCTGCACTAACTAAACCAACTATTCCAATAGTTGCAATGTTACTTAGAATATAATGTGCTCTTGTAAAAGGACCAGACATGATTTGTTCAAACATACCATGTCTACGATCGTTCCAGATGATAATTCCTGAAACTAATGTACTATTCATTATGTTGAAACCAATCATTCCTGAAGCTAGGAATGCTGGATAATCAAGATCTTTGTTTCCAAATGGAACACTTTGAATAAGTGATGTGTATGCAAATCCTGCAACAAAAATGTAAATCAAGGGAAAAATAACTTGCCATATTAAAAATCCAGGATTAATGGCGATTGTAAGATTCCTATTTACTAATCTAATTATTGGATGCATCTGAATCACTCACGACCTTTAGAAATATTTCTTCAAGATTAGTTGGCATTGCGGACAAATCCTCAATTGCTATATCATTCTGATTTAAGATTTTTAGAATATCCATCAATACAACCTCAGAGTTGGATGATTGTATTGTAATTATTGTGCCTGTGTTAAATTCAATTTTACAGTCAGGTATGTTTTTTAAAAGATCATGTAATGTATGATTTTTTCCAGATACATGGATCTGTATTGTTTTCTCATGCCCAAATTTTTTCTTAAGTTCTTGTGGAGATGCAACTGTAATTATCTTCCCTTTATTGATAATCGCTATATTATCACACAGATATTCAGCCTCTGTCAAAACATGAGTTGTATAAAATATTGTCAAACCTGTTTCTTTTACCTTATTTTTTAGAAAATCTAATAGTTTCCGTCTAGCACTTGGATCTAATCCTACTGTTGGTTCATCCAGAAACAATAACTCCATATCATGTATGAATTCTCGAGCAACCTGAACTCGCCTTCTCTGACCAATAGACAGATCTTCATTCCTTTTTTTTCTGATATCTTGTAATTCAAATGAAGATAGTAATTCCTCTGTACGATTTTTTATGGTTCTGCTGTCAACATTCCACATCATACCATATTTTGCCATAGATTTCTCAACTGACAATGTTGGTTCATAGCTTGGTTGTTGTAGAACCACACCAATCTTTTTTCTGATTTCTAAAGGATTTTTACGTGAATCTATCCCAAGAACTGAGACCTTACCCTTTGTTGGTTGAATTAATGTAGTCAGAAGTTTAATAACAGTTGATTTTCCTGCGCCGTTTGGACCTAAAAATCCAAAAACTTGTCCAGACTCAATATTCAAGTCAATTCCATCAACTGCAATTAATGAATTATAATTTTTAAAGAGAGATTTAGTTTCAATACATGACATATGTTCAATTTTTTAATCCTACTAATGTAGGTAATGCCCACAAGAATTTTAGAAATTGTGGACAGACATAATTTTATTAGTAATCTTATTTTCATAACAATAATTGTCAGAATTTGAAGATTTGTTATCAAAATTATTAGAAAATGCACCTGAATTATCGCGTTCAGTAATAGAAGAAAGAATTAATGAAAAAAAGGATAAGATTGGTTCTGGTTATCTAACAGATCAGGGTGCACTATTTCTAGTAGCATCTGATCTAGGAATTTCACTGCAAGAATCACAAAAAACAGAGATAGAGCTAAAAGATCTGTTTGTTGGAGCAAAAGAGGTCACTTTACAAAGTAGAGTATTGAATCTCTCACCAGCAAAACAGTTTACGAAAAAAGATGGAACACCATTTTTCCTGAGAACCATGACTGTATACGATTCTAACTCGAGAGTAAGCGTGAAACTGTGGGATGAAAAAGCAACGTTACCAGAGATTGAAAAACTGAAACCTGGGGATCTTGTTAAAATTATCAAGGCATATGTAAAATCTGATCTTACCGGTGCACCAACACTTAACATAGGTTCTGGCGCCACAATTGAACCAACAAAATCTACCAGTGACATTCCACAAATAGATTCAATTATTGTTGATGCAAGTACAGTAAAAGAAAATCAAAAAGATCTTGTAGTCACAGGAAGTGTTAATGGAGCAATTAGTTTATTAGAATTTACAAACTCAAAAGGTCAGCCTTCAACTGCGTTAAAATTTAGATTGAAAGGTAATAATGATACAAACTTGATTAGTGTAGTTCTATGGGGAAAAGATGAATCAATTTTACCAAAGATGATTTCATCTGATGCAAAAATTAAGTTGTATGGAGTTAGAACAAAAATAGGCAATCAAGGACTAGAGATACATGGAAATGATGCGACAGTTATGGAAATTGAAGGTAAACAGGAGATAGAACCAATTACAGTGAGATTATTATCAATTAAAAAATTAGATTCCGGTGAGACTAGTGCTTTAGGTATAGATAAATCAAAAAAATTAATCCAGATAACAGATGTATCAGATGTTATCACATCATTTGAACCAAATAGTATACTTGAATGTATGCCATCCAAAATTTTTGGAGAAAAGATTAGAATTGATCAGGATTCCTTTGTAAGAAAGATCGAGGATAATTCTCTTCCAAATATTTCTGATCTTAGAATAAAAATTTCTGAAATTAAAGAGGAAAATAATTTGTGCATTGAAGCAATAATTCTAAAAGCACCTGAAAGGAAAGAAATACAAACTAAGAAGGGAGAAACAATTTCACTATCTGAAATGTTTGTTGAAGATGACAGTGCTCAAATTTGGATTAAAGCATGGAGGAAACAAGCCGACTTATTGAATAGTTTTACATCAGGTGATATTATTACAGTCTTAGGAGTTAATGCAAAACCGGGTTTGGAAGGAAAAACTGAGTTAGTGTTAACAGCATATTCAAAAATTATTAAGAAAAATTAATCGTCCCAAAATCCTCTGGTAAGTGCATATTGTTTCTCAGCAGTCATGATCTGTTTACATAAATTTTCATCATCTGTCATATTTCGTAGAATTCTTGCTGCAGTATCAGCACCAATTCCATAACCAGATAAAACAATCAAAGCAGTTTTTCCAAAATTTTCTAATAAAGAAGAAATTTTCCAGGCTCTCTTGTATTTATGTGCCTCATCTCGAGAAAGTTTTTTCCCACTATGATTTTTTTGAATAATTTTTTGTAGATCTAAGTCTGAAAAATATGTGGCTGTAATCTGTCGACCTTTACAATACTTGCATCTAAGTGGGTTTGGTATATCTTCAGGAGTTGTAAGTTTTTGCCAAATTCCACATCTGGCGCAAACAAGCCTATGTTGGGTTTTGGCTAAGCGTTTTCTTACCAGATCTAAAATACTTTTATCAATATTTACCGGTGATGGAAAACTTTTAGTGGTATTATCTAAAATTGGATCAGCAAGAGATGAAAACTTGTTAGTTTCTATCCATACGATAGGGATTTCTTTATTCTTTATTTTTGCTAGAATAGATTCTGTATTTATGAGATCAAATTTACCATGGAATAATTCCCTAAGTGCTTCTCTTACTATTGGTCCATCTTCAAATTGCTTATAGATAATATTAGCCGCTTTTGTTGTATATGCTGCTCCACGTTCAACAACACTAAATTGTTTTGCAACACACCATGTTTTCCAATTCATATCATTAGTATTCTTTAACGCCGTTGTCATTATATTGTATATATCAAAATCTGCTGTTAACTCATTAATGAGATCTTTCTCTGAGATTCTTTTTTTAGATGATAAACAAATGCGGTAGGCATCAGAACGTGTTTCAACACGATATCCCAGCGTAGATGATAGTAATGCTGATAGTAGTGTGGAAAGCGTTGAATTTATTTTTGTACCAAAACAAGCATGCAAGACAATTTCATCTTCAGTCCTAACTGATTCAACAACAATTGTTTTCTCATCTGGAATTGTATCAAAATTTGATTCAGAAATTATTTTGTTTGCGAATTTCACTAAACCTTTCTTTACTTTTGTTCTAAGTTTGCCAACCTTATTTGCTGTACTATAATCAACTGGAATATTTTCACCTTCCCAATATGGCACTTTACTCTTTCCGGCAAATGGTTCAACGTTTACCTTTAGTGATTTCTTATCAATATTTAGAATACTCCACTGTAAACCACGCAAAACAAAAATATTTCCTGACTCACCATAACTACCTACAAATCGTTGATCAAGTGTTCCAACAAATTTTTTGCTAGTTATATCAATGACTTTATATTTTAAAATATCTGGAATTGTTGAAAGATTCTCAAAATGGTATCTAAACGATCTTCCTTTTGAATCCCAAAAAGACATTCTTTCTCTATCAAAAAATATAAGATACTCTGAGGCGAGTGTCTCTAAAACAGTCGAAAATTCTTCTATTGTTAAATTTCTAAATGGGTAAGACTGCTTTATCATCTTAAATGCGGTTTCTACAGACACATCACCCACTTGCTTTGTTAATCCAACTAAATGATGTGCAAGAACATCAAAAGGAAGATCGTGAATTTTCTGTTCTTCAATTGAAGATTCTTCAATTCTTTGCATGATTGCATTTGTCTCAAATTCATCATCTGCATGATTTGTAATGATTAATCCTTTTGCAGAAGAATCTCTATTGTGTTTACTTCGACCAATTCTCTGCATGAATTTAGAAACTTGCCTTGGTGAACCATAATGGATAACTAAATCAATGGAACCAAGATCTAAACCAAGTTCGAGTGAAGAAGTACATACTACAATTCCTGGTATGCCATCACGAAGAATAGTTTCAGTCTCTTCTCTTACCTGTCTGGAGAGTGAACCATGATGTAAGTCGATCTTTATTTTCGTTCTTTCTTTTAATACAGAAGCAAGTGTTTCTGATTCACCACGGGAGTTAGTGAATAGTAGTACTGGTGAATGAATTTTCATTTCCTTAACATAGTCAATAATTCCATCAGCAACCTCATAGATACCCCCATCTACAAATTTTACATTGACATCATACTTGCGAATTAATTTATCCCGTATGATCTCACATTTTCTATTGTTTCCAACAAGAAATTTACCGGCTTCAGAGATATTACCTACAGTTGCTGATAGACCAATTCGATGTATTTCTTGATTAGAGTTCAGTTGTAGTCGCTCCATACTTATCGATAGTTGTGAACCTCTTTCACTTGCTAAAAGTTCGTGAATCTCATCTATTACGACCCACTCCAAATCAGATAATGCAGATAGATATTTTCTTTGAGAGAGTAAAACTACTAATGTTTCAGGGGTTGTGATCAGAACGTCTGGGGGTGAGTCTCTAATTTTTTTTCTGTCTGTCTGTGATGTATCACCGTGCCTGATCTTAATATCAAGGCCTTCAATCTTAGCGTAATTAATAATTCGTCTATGAACATCTCTATTTAATGCACGTAGTGGTGTAATGTATAATGCTTTAATCTTACCTGGACTTTTTGATTTCTTGATTTGTGAGAAAATAGGAATCACTGAGCACTCTGTTTTCCCAGAACCAGTTGGTGCTATTATCAAGGAGTTTTTCTTTTCAAGAATTTTTGGTATAGCCCGTTGTTGTATTTCAGTAAGTTTGTTAAAACCTAATGAAGTAAACTTTGTAATTAATGATGCATTAATCACTTGGTTCTTTCTCTTTTCTAATTCTAATTCGCTCATAAACGATCACACCCACAAGACCTAATGCAATTAATACTACTGTAACCACTGAAATGGAATCAAAAATACCTGCCATAGAAGACATTAAAAATTAAAGATTAAATAAATTAAGATGTTTCAACTAGTCCTACGTTTTCAATTTTATAGAAAAAATGAGTTTGTTGAGCGTGTGGAGATAAAACTGTTACTTGATAATGCTGTTTTTGTTTTTCTAGTTTAATTTTTTGGTGTGTGTAATTGCTTATTGAATAATGCATCTTCTCATATTCAATATCATTAGCTTTCATTAGTTGATTGGTAATTATGACAGGGATTTTTTTATGAATTGCCAATTGAGAAAGATCATGCATGTGATTCATAAATTTCTGCTGTTGAAGATTAAATTGTTCCTTTTTTGAATATTCAAATGAGAACAAGTCCGCTATATTATCAATAATTATCAGAAAAATATCATCAAGTTTTTGGATTTTTGTAATTAATTCAATCTGTTCTTCTGTGTTTGTGACTCGTGCAACTTGTAATCTATTCAGCAGTAAATCATCTAAATTTCTATTTTTTATAATTTCAACAAGTCTTTCTGGTCTAAATTCACCAATAGTATCAATAAACAAAACATTTTTTCCACTTTTTAGTAGATTTATTGAAAATTGTAAAGCCATCTGAGTTTTGCCTGTACCTCTATAACCAAAAATATCGGTAATAGTTCCACCAGTAACTCCATTAGTAATTATTTCCTCTAATTTTTTTAGTTTAGTGGTAATCATTATAATTATAATAAAACTATAGAAAATTAAATGATTAGCTAGTTTCCCAAGCAAGACTTTATATTCTCAAAAAATTCGATTTGTATCAAGTGTAAAATTATTGTCACAAACAACTGCTAAGAGACCATTAACAACTTTACAAAAAAGTGTTAAAAAAACAGTAATCGTTAGATTAAAAAATGAAGTAGAGTATAAAGGAAAAATGAAAAATGTTGATTCCTATATGAATTTGATCATGACTGAAGCTGAAGAGCTTTATGGTGGAAAAACTGTGGGAAAGTTTGGGAGAGTTATTCTCAGAGGAAACAACGTCCTTTTCATAAAATTAGAAGACGAGATCTAATTTTTTGAATAATTATGATAAAGAATTATCTTTTCACTTCTGAATCTGTAACAGAAGGTCATCCTGACAAAGTATGTGATAAGGTTTCGGATGCGATTTTAGATGAATTTCTCAAAGGTGATGCTGAGTCCAGAGTTGCGGTTGAAACTATGACTACCACTGGTTTTGTTGGGATTGCAGGAGAAGTTACATCCAAAGCAAGTTTTGATATTGAACAGGTAATCAGAAAAACAATTGCTGGAATTGGATATGATAATCCAGATCTTAAATTTGACTCAGAATCATGCGAAGTCATGATAAAACTAGATACACAAAGCCCAGATATCTCACAAGGTGTAACAGCTAATGAAAATAAAGAGCAGGGTGCTGGTGATCAAGGATTAATGTTTGGTTATGCAACAAATGAAACAAATGAACTCATGCCATTACCAATACTTTTGGCTCATAAATTAACACAGAGACTAACTGATGTAAGAAAAAATGGTGAATTATCATGGGTTAGACCAGATGGTAAATCACAGGTCTCAGTTAGATATGAAGATGACAAGCCCAAAAAATTGGAAGCAATTGTAATCTCCACACAACATTCTCCAGACATCTCACATGATGAAATAACTAAACAGATAACTGAACATGTAATAAAACCAGTTTGTGGTGAACTTTGGAATGATCAAATCAAAATACATGTTAATCCCACAGGAAAATTTGAGATAGGAGGACCTCATGGTGATGCCGGAGTGACTGGAAGAAAGATAATTGTAGATACTTACGGTGGAATGGGTAGACATGGAGGTGGAGCATTTTCTGGAAAGGATCCATCTAAGGTAGATAGGTCTGCATGTTACATGTGTAGATACGTTGCAAAAAATATTGTTGCCGCAGGATTAGCTGATAGGTGTGAAGTACAGGTTGCATATGCAATTGGTGTGGCAGAGCCAATCTCATTAATGGTAAGTACGTTTGGTACAAATAAAATTCCAGAAAACGATATTGAAAATTTAATCAACAAACATTTTGATATGCGACCTGCAGAAATTGTTAGACATCTTGATTTAAAAAAACCAATTTATCAGAAAACAGCTGCGTATGGTCATTTTGGAAGAAATGAGCCTGAGTTTAAATGGGAAAATACAGATAAGGCTGATATATTAAGAAAAGAAGCAGGGATTTAGATACTTCTAATCTTTGTAAATTTTATTCCAGAAATTTTACTTAATTTCTGATGATCGCCCTGAAAGTCACCAAATAAAATATTTAGATCTTCAGTTCCATATGGAAATTTTTTATCAGTTAATGCTTTATGAAATGCCTTCTTTGCAGAAATTTCTTCCATACGTACGTTTGAATTAGAAATAGAGTTTTTCAAGAACTGCCTAAATGTAATTTTTTCTGGTCCTACAAGATCAATGATTTTCTTAGAAAAAGATTTTGACTTTAGTGCAAGATGAATTACCATACAAACATCATTAATGGAGATAGGCTGTATGATGTATTCTCCAGTGTCTGGAACACAAACTTTCTTTTCTCTAATCTGCTTTTGAATATTCTTGGTTAGTAAATCATCTTTTCCAATAATATATGATGGTCGAAATATGGTATAATCTAATCCTGAATTGATGATTATCTTCTCTGCATCAAATTTTGAACTAAAGTAATCTGAAGTTGATGATATTGAAACACCAAGGCCACTAAAGTAAATAATTTTTTTAATCTTTGATTGTTTACAGAACTCAGTAGCCTTTCTGGTAAGTTCTACATTTATGTCTTGAAAACTTTTTTTGGTGGTCTCCGAACCTATACCAACTAGATGCACAAAGCAACAACAGTCTGATATCATATGATATTCTTTTTGTTGAAACGTTGCTCTTGTAATTCGGATATATTCAATATTTTTCTGTTCAAAATACTCAATTAGGTTTCTTCCAACAAAACCAGTTGTGCCGGAAATACCAACCAGGTTTTTCAAGGAATCCCTCATGTTGGATTACTATAACATTTAATTTTAAACATATCAAATTGAGTTTGGTATGAGCGTATTAAGCGTGGATGAATGTTATCATGTTTTAGATGTAAATAGTAATTCAACACCAAAAGAGATCAAACAGGCATATAGAAAACTATCATTAAAATATCATCCAGATAAAAATTCCAAGTTTAATGATGGAAAAAAATTCAAAGAAATCTCTGAGGCGTATCAATTTCTGAAATCTAATCGTAAAAAAGATTTTAAAAAACAAGACAGAAGCGCGGCACAAGCACACTCTGATTTCTGGGAATATCAGGGCCAAAAAATGGGAGATGATATGAGATTTAATTTCGAAAATTTTACAAATAATCATAAATTTGGTGGAGATTTTAATGATGAAACACACAATAAAGAGAAACCAATCTCACAAAAATCAACTCATTTCATTCTTTATGGGGGATTGGCTCTAGTAGCAATTTGGATTATAGTATTTGAGATCTTATAGCCCTGACAAAAGTTATTACATTAAAGAGAAAAATTGCAACGTGGATCTACCAGAAAAACCGAAAGGAAAACTTCGTACGGGTTTTACTACTGGAACTTGTGCAACAGCATCATCAAAAGCTGCAGTTCTAGCAATTATCAATCAAAAAACTATCAGTGATGTAGATGTTATTTTACCAAAACGAGATAGGATAAATATCAAAATTAATAGTTGTGAATTTTCAAAGGATAACGCGGATTGTTCTGTAATTAAAGATGGAGGTGATGATCCTGATGTCACACATGGTGCTGAAATTTTTGTTCATCTTTCATTTACAGATAGTATTGGTTCTATTGAAATAGATGGTGGTGAGGGAGTAGGTAGAGTCACAAAACCAGGACTAGGTTTGGAGATAGAAAGTGCAGCAATAAATCCAACACCAAAAAAAATGATTCTGGAAAACATAAAAGAAGTTGCTGGTGAAATTTTAAAACAGAATGGTATTAAGGTTGTAATTTCAGTTCCTAAAGGAAAAGAATTAGCTACAAAAACCGATAATTCTCGTATAGGAATTCTAAATGGAATTTCAATACTTGGTACCAGTGGAATTGTGATTCCTTATTCAACAGCATCGTTTGCAGCAGCAATAAGACAACAAATCGACGTTGTGCATTCAATGAATGATGATACTGTTGTTCTAACAACTGGTGGTCGTAGTGAAGACTTTGCAAGAAAAATATTCCAACTACCAGATCATTCATTCATTCAGATGGGAGATTTTTCAGGATATGCAATACAGCAATGTGCAAAGAAGGGCTTGAAGAAAGCATATGTTGCAGGATTTATTGGAAAATTAGCAAAGATGGCAGCTGGTGTTAAACAGACTCATGTTAAAGGCGGAAAAGTAGATATGAAATTTCTTTCAGAACTTGCAAAAAGATGTAATGCGGATTCAGAAACAATTAGAAAGATTCTTGGTGCAAATACGGCTAGAAACGTTCAGGAGATCATTATGAAAGATAATGTAAATGGATTTTTTGATGAGATCACAAAAGAAACATGTAACCAAATGAGAAATCATTCAGAAGAAAAAATACCTGTAGAAGTAATACTCTTTAATTTTGATGGAAATATCCTTTCCAAATACGAAAAAACGTAAGGAATTTAATTAAACTGGGTATATTTCTCATATGGAAAAAATTTCTGTTCTTGCCATAACCAAAAATGGTATTGAGATGGGT
>CAYQPZ010000011.1:0-22555 GCA_964419505.1 uncultured Candidatus Nitrosopelagicus sp.
TAGTTCATGGTGCACTAAATTTTGATGATATTGTTATAAGATCAGTTATGACACCGCGTCCTAAAATGTTCATGTTAAGATCAAAAATGATGCTTTTTGAAGCTCTGCCAGAAATAAATAAAAATGGTTTTTCACGAATACCTGTTTATTCAGAAAATACAGATAAAATAGTTGGAATTGTTCACGTCAGAGATGTTTTAAAGAAACTTGAGGATGATGATAAAATGATTACATTAGAACAAGTAATGAGAGAGCCGATATTTGTTTCACAGGAAAAAAGAGTTAGTGATCTACTAAAAGAAATGCAGGGAAGACGTACACATATGGCGATAGTTCTAGACGAATTTGGTGGTGTTGAAGGATGTGTAACATTAGAAGATCTCCTTGAAGAAATTGTTGGTGAAATAATTGACGAGACTGATCCTGAAGGACACATATTTCATAGTGAAGGTAAAGATGTCATAATTACTGATGGTGATATCGAAATAGACACAATTAATGAATTTTTTGAAACTGATATTCCACAAGGAGATGATTATTCACAATTAAACGGACTATTACATGAACAATTACATGATATTCCGAAAGAGGGAGATAAAATTGAAATTAAATCATTAAGGATAATTGTTGAAAAAATGACGGAAAATAAACCAGAAAAAATTAGAATTGAAAAAATAAATTAAATTTACAAAGAAAAATGTTCTTCAAGCGTCTGTTTTTTATTGTTCATGTGGAATAATTGTTCGGTATGAACAAGTGAATCGTCAAACGATTTTTTGAATAACATTGCTTGCATTAACATGTGATTTTCTGGTATAACTATCCCAGTTTGATCATCTGAATACATAATTTGTATTGTATCATCAATTGAAACAGTCATGTTTGCATGAATGTGAATCATGTTAGTATCTTTAAAGCTGAAGTTCATTGTATTAGCAAAATCTCTTACATCTTTAGTTCCTTTTGCAGTCCATAAAACAGCAACACCAAATTCATTCTTAAACAAATCGTGTATTTCATCAGAAGATGGTGCTTTTCCATCAAATCTAACATCCATTATGTGTAAATGCATTTGTCTTGTTGGAACTTTTATTGCACGAACAAAAAGTGGAGAATCTTTACCGAAGTATGATTTAACATCTTCACTGTGATGTGGACTTTGAGTAAGCTCTATCGTATCAGTCACGAGTTTATCTGTTTGCTCAATATCTGCTGAGCGTCGTATCAATGTAACATCAAATCGTTTGATTTTTGGACCATATTTCGTACGAAGCGGTTCAAGAATACGACCCATTCCAGTCACATTACAACTGCCTTGCATTACATGCCTTTTTTCAAATGCATCAGAATAATTTACGCGTGAATTAAATAACAAATCTGAAACTGCATTTTCACCAGTTATAGATTCACCGCCCTGATAAATTGCCATTAGATTTTTTGGTTCATATAGATCAATTTTATTTTTAAATCCAACCCCACCAGGTGCGGCATCAATTACCAAGTCACATTCATCAAGGATCGTCTCTATATTGCCACTAATACTAAATTTTTTGAAATCACTTTCTTTGGATTTAGGAACATAAACGTTAAAACCGCTAGATATTGCTTCCTGAACTTTTGCATCAGGTGAATGTTTTCCAACTCCCAAAATTTCAATTTCTGGATCGTCTTTGATAAACTGAATGATTCTACTACCTATAGAACCATAACCGTTGACAAAGACTCTTTTCAACAATCAGAGTAATTGAATCCTACTTTTATAGTTAGGCAAACAACTAAATCGTTACAAAATCAAATTTTATGATGTCAGAAAATAAAAATCATGAATTTACATTCTCAATTGAGGACAATGACTATATTATAAAGAAAAAAGATGGTTTGGAAAAAAAACCACACAAAAATTTCATACATGGACCATCAATTGGAATTGGTGTTTCTGTCACTGCGATTTGTGTACTTGGTATATTTTTTGTTTTGAATGGAATAACTACTGAAGATCAACAATTAATTGAAACACAGATCATTGAAACAGAACCCGCCATCGATTACAATAACATGCCTGTACTAAAACCAACTCCAATTTCCGATGAAGTATTCTTTAACAACGCTTCTCCAATTTTAGGTGATCCAAATTCACCAATTACATTAATTGAATTTGGTGACTACCAATGTCATTTTTGTAATGTTTATTTCAAAAATACTGGACAAAAGATATTAGAAAATTTTGTTACTACTGGCAAAGTAAAGATTATTTTCAAAGATTTTACTATTATTGGGCCCGACTCAATTAATGCAGCGCATGGAGCACACTGTGCAAATGAGCAAAATAAATACTGGGAATACCACAATGCATTATACAATAATTGGGCAGGCGAAAATAATGGTTGGGCTTCAAAAGAAAATCTTGTAAAATACGCTAATGATGTAAAGTTAGATTTAGAATCATTTTCAGAGTGTATGAATTCAAATAATTATAGGGATGTGATTAATCAAAGTAATACTGATGGTCAAACATTAGGTATTTCAGGTACACCTGCATTTTTTATTATTGATCATAAAAATGCGCATGTACAAACAATATATGGTGCACAGCCATATGAAACATTTGAAAAAGTTTTCAATTCTATGCTTCAAAAATAAAAAATACATACTTTTCTAGGCTTGATCGCAAATTAATTTAGCAATTAGTTAAGGTATATTTATCTTAGAAACGTTATATACTCTTTAGGAAAGGCAAAGCTATGGCAGCTGGAATAGATGATATATCAATATACATACCAAAATTATACGTAGACGCACGTGACTTTGCTGCAGCCAGAGGACTTGACCCAGACAAACTAGAACGAGGATTGGGAATATCACAAATGGCAATTGTTGATGCTAACCAAGATCCAGCCGTACTGGCTGCAAACGCTTGTTTGAAAGTTATGCAAAAAAACAAACTCTCTCCTGAAAATGTTGGAAGATTATACGTTGCAACAGAATCATCCTTAGATGAATCAAAAGCAATGAATTCCTATGTTATTGGAATGTTAGAGCAGGTATACGGTTCAGGTTCATTTCAACACTGTGGTGGTATTGAATGTAAATTTGCATGTGTGAGTGGTTCATATGCATTGTATGACAATTCAAATTGGATCAGAGCAGGTGAGTCAGAAGGCCAAAATGCACTTGTTGTTGTATCAGACATCGCAAAATATGATATGGGTTCTAGTGGTGAAATGACGCAAGGTGGTGGTGCAATTGCAATGCTTCTAAATGATAGACCAAGATTACTTGAATTTGATCCTAAAGTTACGTCAACATCGATAAAAAATGAATATGATTTTTACAGACCGTTTGGTAAAGAAACGCCTGTAGTACATGGTCAATATTCTAATCTTCTATATCTCATTCAAGTCAAAAATGCATTAAATGATTATACTAGAAAGGCACTCAAAACTGGTCTCATTACTCTTGCAGATGGTGAAAGCATGCTAGATCATATGGATTACATCAACATGCATCTACCATATAGTAATATGGGTAAAAAAGCTCTTGCATATCTTGTTCGTCATGAATGGAGAAGTACACCTAGATGGAAAAATATTATTAAACAGATTGGAATGGACGAACCAGTACCAAAAGATCCTCGAGGAACGATTGAATCGATATTGGCTGATTCAGATTTCATGCAAAAAGATCACGAATTCACTAAACGTTTTGCAAAAACGGATGAATATCAAGAAGTGTATGAGAACAAGGTTGCCAGTTCATTAATAGCGTCAAAAATGATTGGTAATCTATATACTGCATCACTTTATCTCGGATTTCGAAGTTGTCTAGAGTTTGAATTCCAAAAAGGAGTTGATCTTGCTCAAAAAAGATTTGGATTTGCGTCATATGGTAGTGGTAGTAGTGCCATGGTCTTTAGCGGTGTAATTCAACCAGAATATAATGAAATTGTAAAAGATATGAATCTGGAAACAGAAATTGGTGAAAGAAAGAAACTCAGTTTGAGTGAATATGAACAATTACATGAAAACAAACTTTTGCCAGAAGAATCATTGCTTAATTCAAAAAAGGAATTTGTTCTTGAATATGTTAATTCAACTCCAGAAAGTACAGGAGAAAGAAGATATACATTTTTAGAATAAATGAGTGAAAGTTCTCCAATTAAAGATGCATTATATGCAAAGATAGATGATATTGGACAAGAACGTATACACAAACTAATGTTAAGCGGTAAGTTTTCAGAATTATTTGAAAAAATCTATGAAACGATAATCAATAGTATAGATGGTATTAACGAATATGAAAAACATGGAGTTATGGCTGAAAGTCTAACACACTATTTATTTACGGAAATGTTAATTCCTAGTCAAAGAAAAGTCTCTTTTAAAAATACAGAATTGGATATGATAATTCCAAATATTGCAGAATTGCAAAAAAATAGCGATAATACAATATTGATATTTTTTGTTAAAACTTCTAACATTGATGAAATAAAACAAAGAATTCAGGAAATAAAAAAAATACAAAATTCAGATGCAAACATATGGATTATTTCAAAGGATAATATTCAAATTCCCCAAACAACATACACAACAAAAAAAGAGTCTTTCAGTGAATTTCTAAAAGACGCTCAAACTTTTATTAAAACAAAGAACATAAACAAACTAAATATTTTCAAAACCAAGGCTTGAGATATCAACAAAATTAGAAAAATTCTCAACGTATGATTCAATATTGAATGATTTCTGATATGGAATGATACCATAGACAGTCTGCCCCGTTAAATCAATAATTTGTTGTTTCAGATTAGATGATTCATATCCATCAGGTACATTTTGGTTTATTACAAATCCATTTAGACACAAATTTTTCTCTTTTACATGTTGGTATGTTAACATTAGATGATTCACAGTACCCACTTTTGAGCCAGATACAATAATGGTATTCATTTGTAGATCAGAGATTAAATCAGACACAAAATAATTTTTAGAAATAGGAGTCATGATTCCACCTATTCCTTCAACAATTACTACATCATGAATAGAAGTAAGTTGTTTGTAAGAATCAATTACCTTAGAGATCTCAATTTCAAGATTAAGTTGTTTGCATGCATCATATGGAGATGTAGGAATTTCAAAAAAGTATGGATTTACAAGATCAACAGGGTCATCCACTCCGGAATATTTCATTAGAATTTTAACATCGTCAGATACGGAATCAGTAGTTACTTTATAACCAGAGGCAAAAGGCTTCATGACTCCTACATTAACATTCATCTTAGAAAGATAATTAACAATGCCTGCGGTAACACATGTTTTACCAACATCAGTGTCAGTGCCTGTTACAAAAAGAGAAGTCATAATAGTTTGCCAGGCAACGATTTGATTGTTTTAATTGTGCCATCAATTAAGAAATTCAAATCTTTTTGAGAGATTGCTAAAGGTGGAACAAGCATTATGATATTTCCAAGTGTGCGGAAATAGATGTTATTTTTTTTACCTTCTTCAAATACCACCTTATTGGTTGATTGAGAAAAAGTAACAGGTTTGTTTGATTTCTTATTCCTAACAAGTTCGATTCCCATAACCATCCCCTTATGTCGTATATCACCTACCAAATCAAGATTAGAAATTTCTTCAGTTCTTTCTTTGAAGATTTTAGAAGTGTTTTGGATTTTTCTAATTAGATTGTATTTTTTATACAATTCTAAGTTTTTTAATGACAATGCAGCCGCGATAGGATTTCCTGTATAAGTATGACCATGAAAGAGATGTTTCATTTGGGAAAATTCTCCAAGGAATGAATCAGAAATTTTCTTCGTAGTTAAAGTAGCTGCAAAAGTTTGATATCCACCAGTAATCATTTTTCCAAATGATACTATATCTGGAACAGAATTTTGAGATTCATATTCAATCATCGAGCCTAATCTGCCAAAACCAGTTGCAATTTCATCTAGTAACAACAAAACATCATTTTTTTTACATATTTTGGCTATTCGTTTCTGAAAATTCTTTGGATATATGATAACTCCACCGGCCATCTGTGCCCCGCTTTCCATCACAAATGCAGCGATGGAATTATCCTTCTCTAATCGTTTTTCAATTTTGGTGATACACTGCTCTTCATATTCTTTTGAAGATATTTTTTCAGGAATTCGAAATGATCTAGGTACAGAAAATTTAATGGTAGAAAACAATTTTGAACGAAATTGTGAAAAAAACTCAGGCAAATAGCCTACAGACATTGCACCAAAAGTGTCACCATGATATCCATTTTCTAATGCTGCAACATTTGTTTTCTTATCTTCACCAATATTTTGCCAATATTGTAAAGCAAGTTTGATTGATATTTCCATTGCAGTGGAACCATTATCTGAGAAAAAGACTGAACTCATCTTTGAATTCAATTTCAATAGTTGTTTGGAGAGTTTTTCTGCAGGAGTGTGAGTTAGATTGAACAAAGAACAGTGTTGAAGAGTTTTAGTTTGTTTCATGATTTCTGAAACCAGTTCAGGTTTTGAATGACCCCAAACATTACACCACATGCTTGCAACACCATCAAGCATTTTTCCACCTTTTGAATCATAAAGCCACATTCCTTTTGCAGAAACAATTTCAGGAAATTCATTCCATTCAGACATCTGTGTATTAGGATGCCATACGGAGTTAGGATTTTTCATAAAACCCTTAATTTTTACGAGTAATTAATGGTTAACCATAGATTTTATACAAGTTAACGCTTATTTAGTAAATTTTTTAGTTGTGAATATGAATGACATAAAACAATTAATCATTAATTGTAAAGATATGGTTCTTGATAAAAGAACTCTTACCGATGAGATGGTTAACAAATTATTCAATATAGATGACAAGTTTTTGAGAGATCTGTCAAATGCAGCAAATGAAATTACACGTGCATTTCAAGGATCAAAAATTGATGTAGAACAATTAGCCAACATCAAAAAAAATTATTGTAGTGAAGATTGTACATTTTGTAGCCAATCTGCATTTTTTGATACGGGAATTGACAAATATCAATTAATGACTCCGGAGGAGGTAGTTAGACACGCAACTAATGCAAAAAAGGCAGGAGCACATTCCTATTGTTTGGTTGCTGCATGGAGAGAGCCGTCTGAAAATGACTTTGAACAAGTTTGTCATATTATTGAAGAAGTTAATGAAAGAGTTGGAATATCGATAGAATGTAGTTTGGGATTTTTAACTATACAACAAGCAAAAAAACTAAAAGAATTAGGAGTTATCAGATATAATCATAATTTAGAGACATCAAAATCAAAATTTCCCGAAATCTGTACAACTCATACATATCAAGATAGAATAGACACATTGCATATAGCAAGAGAAGCTGGATTGGAGCTATGCACCGGTGGAATTATTGGAATGGGGGAAACTCGAAATCAAAGAGAAGAGTTAGTGCAAGCAATTGGAAAACTTCATCCAGAAGAAGTTACTGTGAACTTACTTGTTCCATTTCCAGGAACCCCCTTAGAATTACAAACTTCTCTGAGTTTAGAAGAAATATTACGAGTTTTTGCAGTTTTGCGATTTTTACTTCCAAAAAGTATTATCAAGATATCAGGAGGAAGAGAAGTGAATCTAAAAGATGATGGAAAAGAATTGTTGCTTAGTGGGGCAAATGGAATTATTAGTGCAGGTTATCTAACACTTGATGGAAATTCTATGCAAAAAGATGTAAAAATGATAAAAGAGATTGATCTTGAAGCCTAAATTTGGTACACATGAAAGAAAATTAAGTGAAATTAAGAAAAACAATCTCTTAAGAACACTTCAAGATAGTAGAATTGAAAAGCAATACATCAAAATTAATAAAAAAAAATTACTTAATTTTTCATCTAATGATTATCTTGGAATCAAACCAAGTAAGATAAAATATTCACAATTTCAGTCAAGTTCAAGGCTTGTTACTGGAAATGACCAAAGTTTCACAACTCTTGAAAAAAAACTTTCAAGGCATAAATCACAAGAAAAAACAATTATCTATCCGACAGGGTACATGGCAAATCTTGGAGTTGTTTCTGCATTAACAGAAAAACAGGATACAATTTTCAGTGATGAATTAAATCATGCAAGTATTGTCGAAGCCTGTAAACTATCTGGCTCAAAAATTAAAATTTTTAAACATAATGACATGGATGATCTAGAAAAAAAAATTAAAAAAGTAAAGGGAAGAAAATTTCTTGTAACTGAAGGAATATTCAGCATGGATGGTGATTGGTCTAAACTGAACGAAGTGATTGAGATTGCAGAAAAAAAAGGATTAATCACCATATTAGATGATGCTCATGGAGATTTTGTTTTAGGAAAAGATGGAAAAGGAACTGGGGAATTTTTTCATGTTCAAAAAAGGATCGATGTGTACATTAGCAGTTTAAGCAAAGGATTAGGAAGTTTTGGAGGATATGCTTCAGGAAGAAAAGATTTGATTGATCTATGCATAAACACATCAAAAACTTTCATCTATACATCTGCACTACCATCATCCATCAACCAGTATTCCTTAAAGAGATTCAATTCAAACAGGGAAGCATATAGAAAGAGATTATGGAAAAAAATCAATCAATTTCATCATAGATTAAATGAGATAGGATTTACTACCACATCAACTAGTCAAATAATTCCAATTATAATTGGAAGCGAAAAGAAAGCAATAGAATTTTCAAAATTTTTAATGACTAAGGGGATATTTGCACAAGCAATTCGTTATCCAACAGTTAAGAAAAACCAAGCAAGGATTAGAATTTCTATTTCAGGCTGGTTGTCAGAAAAAGAGATAGAATTATCTATACAGGTTTTAGAAAAAGCAAGAAGAAAATTTAATCTAAACTGATTATCTCATCATGTCATAGCCACCAAACATTGGTGAGCCCATAAAAAAAGCAACTGTAACTATTATTCCTAATGCGATTCCAACTGCTATAAACCGGTTATTCATAAAATAAACAAAATATTACCAGTTAAAAAGTAATTGAATGAAAATAATATTATTAATTGAGAAACTAATCTAGTATATGGCAGAGATTAATATTTTTCTTGCAATGATGGCAGGTGTTAGTTCATTTTTTGCACCATGTATACTCCCTATCATTCCAGCATTTTTGGCATATATTTCTGGGATAACAATTTCCGATTTAACAAAATCTACAGAATCACAAACCATTTCTATAAATAAAACCAATGTAATCCTAAACACCGTATTCTTCGTTCTAGGATTCTCAGTAGTTTTCTCAGCATTGGGTGTAACAATAAACTCATTATTCACATCATCTGCAAATGAATTAGTTTCTAGTTTCAATTATGTCGGTGGTATAATCATAATTTCTTTTGGTCTTTTTATGATATTTAGTTCCAAAATTCAAAAATTAAATTTTGAAAAAAAGATCTTCCCTTCACGAACAGGTGCAAGTTTTCCACTATCATTTATTTTTGGTCTTGCATTTGCAGCAGGTTGGACACCATGTGTAGGTCCAATTTTAGGCTCAATACTCACGCTTGCTGCAACTACACCGGGAGATGCATTTAATCTACTATTAGCATATTCTGCTGGAATTGGCATTCCATTCATAATTATGGGTATATTCATTACACAAGCCAATAGTTTTGTTAAAAAAATCAGCAAGCATTTGAAATATTATACAGTGATTCTAGGCTCATTAATTATAATTCTAGGTATTATGGTATTTTTTAATCAATTAGCACTAATAGCAAGTTTTCCACTTCTGAACAATCTAATAATTGATGTATAAAATGAAAACTGAAACAAAAACTGCAATAATATGTGGAATTATCATCACAGTTGGAATAAGTTCAATATCAATTTTTTATAACGAAATTGATATGAACCGTAATACAACCTACAACATTGAGATTGATGATAAATCTAAACTACAAAAAGTTCCAAGTATAGTAGATGCAACTGGATACATTAACATATCATCTAATGAACTTACTGAAACTTTGGAAGGAAAAGTTGTGTTATATGATATTTGGACATATAGTTGCATTAATTGTATTAGGACTCTTCCATACATCACAACATGGGATGAAAAATATAAAAATGAAGGATTGGTAATCGTTGGAATACATACTCCAGAATTTGAATTTGAAAAGAATAAAGATAATGTATTAGCGGCTGTGCAAAAATTTGATATTAATTATCCAGTAGTTTTAGATAACGAAAAAGAAATCTGGAATGCATTTCAAAACAAATATTGGCCAAGAAAGTACATATCTGATCATGATGGATATATACGGTATGATCATATTGGTGAAGGCTCATACAAAGAAACTGAAAAGGTTATTCAGCAATTATTACAAGAGCGTGCAAAGTCACTTAATATTAAAACAAATGCTTTTGAACTAACAACATTAGATGAATTTGAACATTCTACATCTAGAACGCCTGAACTTTATTTTGGTTATAAGTTTGCAAGTGGCAGAAATAATCTTGGAAATGAAAATGGATTTAAACCGGAAGAAGTGGTTGAATACAACATTCCATTAGAAATAAAACCGCATTATTTCTACTTGGATGGAAAATGGAATAACTCAAAAGATAGTATGAAACTTGTATCAGAGAACGGTTTAATCATGTTAAACTATAATGCAAAACAAGTGAATATTGTTGCGTCAAATAATGCTGAATTAGAAATTTTCATAGATGGTGACTCTATGCCAAACCATATAGCTGGCATAGATGTAAATCGGGATGGTAAAGTTATAATTATTGAACCGCGATTATACAATATTGTGAACTCTGCTGCCACAGAATCACATGAATTGGTGATTAAAGTAAATGAACCAAAATTTGAAATTTTTACATTCACATTTGGTTAATTTACGAACAAAAATTCTGTCTACGTTATAAAATTTGATCCAATTAGATTATTTTTTTTTAGTTCCCCTATAAAATGCTAAATTATGATTGACAATTATGATATCATTCTCAGATAAATGGAATGCATTAAAAAATAATGAGAAATTATCGCAGGCGTTTATGGGTAAAATGAGACCTGAAGCACCTCTGAAAAATAAATTAGATACAGCACAAAAAAAACTCCAGTTACAAATTACAAGATTATCTGAAATTGACACAAAATTACAACAAAAAAATAATTTATTTTTTGAAAAAATTGTTAATGCAAAAAAAGATAATAATGAAAATTATGCAAAAGTATATGCAAATGAATTAGCCGAAACTAGAAAACATCAAAAAATGATTAATAATGCTAAACTATCTATGGAGCAAATTCAGATTAGATTAAACACCGTATCAGAGCTTGGAGATGTAGTAGTGACATTAAGTCCATGTATGTCACTTATCAAAGGTTTGAGTACATCGTTGGGAGGAATGATGCCAACTGTCTCAGATTCAATGCAGGATCTATCAAACATGCTTGGCGATATAGTCACAGGTTCGTCAATAACACATGATGGTACAATAGGACAAATTGATACAGTGAATTCAGATGCAAGTGTAATTCTCGAAGAGGCACAATCAATTGTAGAAGGTAATGCTAGACAAAGCATGCCAGAACCACCATCATCTACAACAATAGAAAGTATTCTCCAAGAGAGAGAACAAATTTAATTATTTTTACTTATTTCCATTAGTAATTTTTTAATTCTGGAAATTGTTGGATAACTATATCCCCTCCTCCTGTAATTAGAAATCATTAATTTCCAATGATTTAATCTCCAGGTAGCCTGTTCTGATGTAACTGAATGAATTTCTTTCTGGATTATACTCTTTCGACCAACTTTTAATGTACCTGCATCCTTTGCGCGCCATCTATTCTTTGCAAATTTCAATCCCATCAAGATCTCTTTTAAAGGAAGTTCATTAAATGAAGATTGTATTAATTTGATTTCCTCGTTAGACATTGAATCTGAACTTGAAACAGTGATTTTAGTTGGCATCTAAAACTATATTGTGTTAAAATAAGATAAGTCTGTTGAATTGTGTTCAATAAAGTCATTCATTTTAACAGCCAATAAAACTAAAGAAAGAATGCTTGCATGCTGTATTATAGATCCCAAACCCAAAAATTACTAAGGCACATAATGCAAGTGGTATTATTACAATTTTTTCTTTAAATCCCATGTGGTGTGTAATCACAAATGTTAAATTAACCATTCGAAAAAAATTTAGTCATATTGATGCAATCACAACAAGGATATGATAGGGCTATCACAGTTTTTTCTCCAGATGGACGGCTATTTCAAGTTGAGTATGCAATTGAAACTGTACGACGAGGAGCACTGGCAGTAGGCATCAAAACTAAGGACGGAGTTGTGATAGCAGTAAATGAAAAAACAAAAAAACTACAAATCACAAATACACCACAAAAACTTTTTCAAATTGATTATCATGTAGGAGCTGCTGCAGCAGGATATATTCCTGATGCAAGAGTACAAATTGATAATGCACGATTCTTTTCCCAAAGTAACAAGTTAGTATATGATGAACCAGTTGAAGTTGAAACTGTTGCAAAGCATTTAGCAGATCAATGTCAACAATACACACAATATGGTGGTGCAAGACCAATTGGTGTATCATTAATAATTGGAGGTGTCGATGCAAGTGGTAGTACATTATATCTAACTGATCCTAGTGGATCATACATTTTATACAATGCAATTGCTATTGGCGGAAATGCTGATGTTGCCAATGATTTCTTAGAAAAAAATTATGATATAAATATGACTTTTGATGATGCAATGATGCTAGCAATATCTACAATTGAAAATTCAAATGAAGAGACTGGTGATGTTAAAAGCATTAAGATGTCACAAATAAAAATGGATACAAAAGAATTTCAATTTATTGACGATGAGAAAATTAGAAAACTATCTGAACAGGCTAAAACAAAATATCCAACAGAACAAAAATAAATTTTTAATAAAGTAACTACTAAATTTTGATATGAAATTATCTATAGCAATACCAGATTCAGCACTATCTGATGAAAAAACATTAGAAAACAAAACCAGAAAAATTTCTTCTATTGCCAGATCCTGTGGGATTTTTAGAGTAAATGAAATAGTAATTTATCGTGATGGAAAGAATAATGAAGCCGATTTAAAATTATTTGTGACAATTCTAAAATATTTAGAAACACCTCAATACTTTAGAAGAAATGTATTTGGTAAAACCAATCTTTTGAAATTTGTAGGTGCATTACCTCCATTAAAAATACCTAATCAGATAGGAACGTCTAATCTTAAAGAAGTAAAAAAGAATGAAATTAGAGAGGGTTTGGTTATTAGAGTAAAAGGTCAGAAGGGTATTGATATTGGAATTAACCATGTTATTGATCATCATAGTAAATGTGATGTAGGTAAAAGAGTGATTGTTAAAATAAAAAATACATTCCCAAATTTTTCGGTAAAAGAAATCAATAAAGATGAAGTTCCTGGATATTGGAGTTATGATGTAAAACAATCTGGAAATTTATTTTCCCTTTTATCAGATTGGGATGGATTTAAAATATTAACTAGTAGAAAGGGAAAGCAATTGAATCAGTCTCATATAGACGAATTAAAAAATTCCAAAAAACCAATTTTACTCGTTTTCGGTTCTACTGATAAAGGAATACATGATATACTTGGAAACAAAATAAATAATTTACAAAATTCAAAAACTATTAATTTTTTCCCAAATCAGGGAACACAAACTGTTAGAATTGAAGAGGCTGTATTAGGATGTCTTTCAGTTATGAACACAAGCATCTTATCTAACAAATAAATTAAAAATAAATACATGATTGTCATGGCAAACCGAAAAAATTTTCTGATTTTAGCAATTTTGTTAGGAATAGCTGGAATTGTAATTGGATCAATTACAATTTTTTCAATGGTAAAAGAATTATCAAATTTCTAGATAATTTTGATAAAAAATCAATAATTTTTTGATGAATTTCATTTAGTATATAAGACGGTTAACGACTTTTTTCGATTATCTATGGGTCACAGAAAACATAGTCAGCCAAGAAGAGGCAGTATGGCATACTCACCTAGAGGTCGTGCTAAAAGTATGGAAGCCAGAATTAGAGGCTGGCCACAAGTGAATTCTGACAAACCTAGATTATTGGCACATGCCGGATTTAAGGCAGGATGTGTTCAGTTAGTGAGTATAGATGACCGTGAACATGTACCAAATCATGGTAAACAGGTTGTAACATTAGGAACGGTAATTGTCACACCGCCATTAGTTATAATAGGAATTAGGGGGTATGGTAAGGATTCAAATGGAAAACATGCAAGATTTGATGTATTTACAAAGGATGCACCAAAAAATATTGAAAAATTAATCAAAATTAAACCTGAAGATAGTGATTTAGAAAATGCAGAAAAAATACTTGGAAAAATTAAAGAACTGTATGCTATAGTAACGATCACACCAAGATTGGTTGGATTAGAACAGAAATCACCATATATTTTTGAAGTTGGAATAAAAGGTGGGGATATTCAAAAACAATTTTTATTTGTAAAAGATTTACTTGGTAAAGAAGTGAAAATTGATCAGGTTTTTGAAAATGGAACGTATGTTGACACTGCAGCAATTACAAAAGGTAAGGGATGGCAAGGTGTTATTTATCGATGGGGTGCAAAAAGAAAACAACATAAATCAAGAAAAACTGTTAGAGAGATTGGTTCGTTAGGTCCTATATCTCCACAGAACGTAATGTATACTGTTCCTAGAGCAGGGCAAACAGGATTTCATCAGAGAATTGAATATAATAAAAGAATAATGGTAATGAGTAATACTGGTAAAGAAGAATTTGTGATCAATCCTGATGGAGGATTCAAACACTTTGGAAATGTTGATGGTGATTATATTATTGTAAAAGGTTCAGTTCCTGGAACATATCGACGATTAATTAAACTAAGAAAGCAAATACGAAAAGAGCCAAAAAAAATTGTTAAACCAAATGTTTTAGAGGTTGTAATTTAATGAAAACTGATTTAATGACATTAGATGGTAAGAAATCTGAACAAATTGACTTACCAATTATATTTAATACAAAATTAAACTCTAAATTAATCCACAAGGCATATATCAATTTAGAATCACATGGATTCCAAAAACATTCAACACATCCAACCGCAGGTCAAGATGTGGTAGCCGATTCAAATGATCCACCAACTGGTAGAGGTATTTCTAGAATAGCTAGGATGAAAGGTGGTGGTGGTGGAAGACAGGGACAGGCTGGTGAGGTTGCTGGTACAAGAGGTGGAAGACAAGCACATCGTCCATATGCAAACAGAGTAATTTATAAAAAAATTAATAAAAAAGAAAACAAATTGGCGCTTTGCTCAGCAATTGCTGCGACAGCATCAAAAGAACTAATTCAGTCACGCGGTCATAAAATCGAAGGTATATCATCATTTCCAATAATCGTAGAAGATGATATTGAAAATATTACAAATACTAGTAAAATGGTTAGTGTGATAGATAGTCTTAACATAACTCAGGATGTAAAAAGACTTGCCAAGAGAAAAAAGCGTACTGGTAAAGTTGCTTTGCGTGGGCGTACATCAAAGATTGGTAAGAGTGCACTTTTTGTTGTATCTAATTCTGAAAAAATCTCAAAGGCATGCTCAGGTATACCAGGTATTGATGCATGTTCAGCAAAGAATCTCAGTGTTTTGAATCTAGCACCCGGAGGCAGTTTAATTAGATTAACTATATTTTCTAAAAAAGCAATTGAAGAAATTTCTCAGATAAAGTCAAATCATTTAGAACTAATGGTGACAACACAATGAATGTAGAAGAAGCAACGGCAATTATCATACGCCCATATATCACAGAAAAGACATTTGCGATGGTTGAAAATGAGCAGAAAATTTGCTTTTTAGTAAAAAGGGAATCATCAAAGCCAATGATACAAGAAGCAGTAAAAACATTATACAATGAAAATACTGTCGGTGTTGAAACTGCTAGAACTATTTATGGTAAAAAGGCATTTGTGAAATTTGAATCTGCAGATAAAGCCAGAGATCTGGCTACAAAAATAGGAATGCTATAAATTGACACAAAAATTCATGATTTATACAAATGGTGAGAAAAAATGGTAAAGGAATTTAATTACAAAGGGAAAACTAACGAGGAATTACGATCTATATCTAATGATGAATTATTCACCATTCTTAATTCTAGACAAAGACGCTCATTAAAACGAGGACTTTCAGATAACAAAAAGAAGCTAATTGCGGAAATTAAACTGGCTGCACAAGGAAAGAGTAAAAATCAAATAAAAACACATCAGCGGGATGTTATAATTTTACCATACATGATTGGAGTGACTGTCAACGTCTACTCCGGTAAAGAATTCACACCAATAACACTTTCTGCTGAAATGATAGGACATTATATTGGAGAATATGTTATTACGAATAGGAGAGTTAGTCATGGTGCACCTGGTGTAGGCGCGTCAAGATCTAGCTTGTATGTACCACTGAAGTGATCAAAATGGGGCGATACAACTATGCATTTCAAAATTATGACTCAACTAGACATGTTAGAGCATCAATGAGAGAGAAAAAAATATCACATAAACATGCAAGAGAAATTGCAACTGCCATTAAGGGATTAAACATTGAAAAAGCAAGAGACTATCTTCAAAGTGTACTTGAGCATAAAAGATGTATTCCCTTCAAAAGGTTCAAAAACCAAGTTGGTCATAGAACAGACCCTGGTGTAATGTCAGGAAGGTATCCTGAAAAAGCAGTGACTGAAGTTTTAAAATTATTAGATAATTTAGAATCAAATGCAGAATACAAAGGAATGGATATGGATAGATTAAAAATTGTTAATGCAACATCACAAAAAGGTGTTATAGTTGAAAGAATTATTCCAAGAGCACAAGGTCGCGCAACAGCCAAAAATGATGTTTTAACACATTTTGAAATAGTAGCTCAGGAGATATAATTATGTCAGCAGTAAAAAATGTAATCAAAGATAATTATAACATGATGCTGTTAAACAATTATCTAAAAGTAAAAATTAAAGATTCAGGATTTTCAAAAGTTGAAGTGTCTAAAACTCCTACTGGTACAAGAGTTGTATTATATGTTACACGTCCAGGAATAGTTATTGGTAGAAAAGGAACTGGAATTAGAGAACTTACAGAGAGATTAGAAACTGAGTTTGGATTAAAAAATCCGCAACTCTCTGTAGAAGAAATCAAAAAGCCAGAACTCTCTCCAAAAGTGATGTGTAATAGAATGGCAGCCCATCTTGAAAGAGGAACTGCGTTTAGACGTGCGACTATGTGGACAATGCAACAAATTATGGAAAATGGAGCAATGGGTACACAGATAACAGTTTCTGGTAAACTACGCGGTGATAGATCTGCATTTGAAAAACATGTTGCAGGGATTTTACCAAGGGCTGGTCATCACGCCGATGTAATTGTTGAGGAAGATATTGTTCATGTGGAAACCCCAATGGGATTAATTGGGGTTAGAATTAGAATAGCTCAAAAAGAAAAACTTATTCCTGAATTTGAGTTAAAAGGAAAGACAAAAGCACAGCAAGAAGAGGATGCAAGAATTAAGCGTGAAGCAGATGAAGCACTGGAAAAAGCAAAAAGTGAATCAGAGATAGTTAAAATAGAAGAAGAGAAAATCGAAAAAATTGACAGTATGGAAGAGGCCGAGGAGGACTTGAAATAATGAGTAATCTAAGAATGAAAGCTGTACGTGAAATGAATGAAAGAGATCTAAAAGATAGAGTTGAGCAAATGCGAACTGAGTTATCAAAGTTGGAAATTGAAAATGCTAAAGGAACATTAAGAAAGGAATCAGGAAAAATCAAACCAATAAAAAGGAATATTGCAAGATTATTAACTAGATTAAATGAGATGAAAAGAAAATGACAAACAAAATATATGAAATTATTGGAATGAATGTGTCTGTTATTGAATCAACAAACAATCAAATTGTTGGAATTTCTGGATATGTTGTTGATGAGACAAAACACATGTTAACAATCAATACAAAACTTGGTGAAAAATTAATACCAAAAAATACATGTACGTTAGGTATTTTGAAAAGTGGTAAAATAATTACAGTTAGTGGATCACAACTAATGAAACGTTCACATGAACGATTGGAGATGTTAGCATGAGTAGAAATATTGGTATTAAGATAAAATCTCCAAAAAATGAACCTGGTAAAGATGATAAAAAAAATCCATTTAATGGGACACTTTCCGTACGAGGAAAGTTATTTCAAGGAAGGGTTGTAAAGAATAAGGCAGAAGACACCGTAGTCATACAAAAAGAGTCTCCTGTATATTTTAGTAAATTCAAACGATATGCAAGAAGTAAAAATAGTATACATGCACATGTTCCAAGTAATTTAGACATTAATGAAGGTGATATAGTAATTGCGGCTGAATGTAGACCGTTGGCAAAATCAGTATCGTTTGTGGTAGTGGGGGTTAAAGAATAATGGGTGGAGCAAGAAGTAAAGGCGGTAAAAGTGTTGTAGATTTTAGATTATATGTAACTAGAGCAATTCCTGTTGGTGCACAAATAGTTTGTGCTGACAATACTGGAGCAAAAATTTTGGAAGTTGTAAATGTACATGGTCATAAAACTAGAGTATCACGATTACCAGCTGCCGCAGTCGGTGATTTTTGTAACGTTGTTGTTAAAAAAGGACCTGCAGAATTAAAAAAGCAAATTTTTGGTGCAGTAATAATTCGACAAAAATATGCTATAAACAGAATTAATGGAGTAAGAGTTCAGTTTGAAGATAACGCTGGGGTATTAATCACACCAGAAGGAGAAGTAAAAGGAACTGACATAAAAGGACCAGTGGCTTCAGAGGCAACAGAAAAATGGCCAAGAGTAGCAAACTTGGCATCAATGGTGGTATAAAATGAAGCCAACTAAAATGAGAAATCGTCAGATTTACTATGCAACAATCCAAAGATCTAGTGCACAGTTATCTAGTCAACTTTCAGAAAACTTGAGGAAGAAATATGGGAAAAAAAGTGTACGAGTGACAGAAGGTGACTCTGTTAAAGTTATTCGTGGAGAATTTACTGGTGTAGATGGAAAAGTCACTAAAGTATCTGCTGCTAACGGCGGTTTAACAATTGAAGGTGTTAAAAAAGAAAAATTGAAGGGTGAGAAATATGATGTTTTTATTCATACTAGCAACATAGAAGTCACTGGACTGAATACTGATGATAAATGGAGAATAAACAAATTAGAAGGTAAAAACGTAAGAGATGCGAGACCGGAAACTGATAAAAAAGACACGAAGGTAGAACCAAAAAGTCAGTCTCCTAAAAAGGAAAAAAAGGTTTCAGATCTAACAAATAAAAAATCTAAAACACCGAAAAAAGAAGTGGAGAGAAAATAATTGGTAAAAATAGCAGGTAGTAAAAAATTAAAACGACAGATGGCTCCATTATTTTGGGGAATAACAAGAAAGGATAAGCGATTTGTTGTAACTGTACGACCAGGTTCACATAGTAAAAATATATCCATTCCATCCTCAGTGTTTTTGCGTGACATGCTTAAAGTTGTCAAGACATTAAGAGAAGCAAAATTTGCGATATATTCAGGCAAAGTCACAATAGATGGAGTAAAAAGAAAATCATTACATCATGGAATAGGTTTAATGGATGTTATAGAATTGGAGGGACTGAAAGAAATATACCGCTTAGTTCCAAAAGATGGGGAAGTATTACAAGCAATTAAAATAGATGACAGTGAAAAATCTAAAAAACTTGTACACGTAAAATCTAAAACAACTATAAAAAATGGTAAAACCCAGATTGGATTTCATGATGGTCGTTCATTAATTGATGAGACAAATATCAGTGTAGGTGATACATGCATTATGCAAATTCCTGAACAAAAAATTCTTGATGTTATTAAATTGGAGAAAGGAATTAGCGGATTAATTACAAGTGGAGTAAATGCAGGAAAAATAGGAGCCATTAACGAAGTTAAAGAAGGTACGTTTATTCTTCCAAAACGTGTTGATATTAAACTAGAAGATAGACAAATTGAAATTCCAGCAAGCATAGTAATGCCTGTTGGAAAAGATAAACCCGTAATAGGAATTTGATGATAAAATGGCACAAGAAACTCAACATATAATGAAAGAAATCAGATTAGAAAAAGTGGTTCTTAACATGGGTGTTGGTAAATCTGGTGATGCTATAGAAACGGCAAAGAAAGCATTGGATCAAATTTCAAATAAAAAATCATGTAATCGATCTGCAAAAAAGGCACATAGGGATTGGGGTGTTAGAAAAGGTGAGCCCATAGGTGCAGCAGTCACAATAAGAGGTAATGATGCTAAACTTCTATTAAAAAGACTGTTTGAAGCAAAAGGGAATACTGTAAATGGTAAATCTTTGGATAAGATGGGTAATTTATCATTTGGAATTCTAGAGCACATTGACATCCCAGGAATAAAATATGACCCAAAGATTGGAATTTTAGGACTTGATGTGGCTGCTAGATTAACACGTCCTGGTTACAGTATTAGAACAAGAAGTAAGCATAAAGCAAGTGTTGGAAAATCACATAAAATCAAACCTGTTGAAGCAAAAGAATATCTAATGAAAGAATTTGGGGTTGTTGTTTCTTAATGGCAAAAGATAGATCATATGGTAATCGTGGAACTGGTTTCACTGAAAGAAACGAAAAAAAGTTTGGTAGAGGTTCAAGATGGTGTAAGATTTGTGGATGTTATACTTCATGTATTCAAAAATATGATTTACACTTATGCAGACAATGTTTTAGAGAAGTCGCAAATTCTCTGGGATTTAAGAAATTAAGGTGATATGATTGCCAGCAACTAATGTTTTAGCAAATTTATTTGTCACAATAGACAACACTGAATCTAGAAGAAAATCAGAATGTATTATTCTTCCAGCATCTAAATTAGCTGTTAGTGTACTAGATACGCTAAAAAAACATGGTTATATCAAAGATTTTGAATATGTTGATGATAAACGTGGTGGTAAATTTAGAATTGAATTATTTGCAAAAATATCAAAATGTGGTTCAATCAGTCCACGATTTAAAGTTAAGAAAAATGAATATACAAGTTGGGAACAACAATATCTTCCATCTTACAGTAGAGGGATGTTATTAGTAACAACTAATCAAGGTGTTATGTCTCATCATGATGCAATAAACAAAGGTTTGGGAGGATTTCTGATAGGGTATGTCTACTAAACAATTAGAAAAATTTGCAACTGAAGTTGGAATACCAGAAAATGTTAAAGTATCTTTCAAATCACATATGCTTACAGTTGAAGGACCACTTGGAAAAACATATAAAAATTTTAAAAAAATCCCAGTAGGTATACAAGTTAGTGAAGATAAAATCATGTTAAAAGCTCAGGGCACAAGAAATTCTAATTATGCCATAATGAATACCGCACGATCTATTATAAGAAATATACTTGAAGGTGTAGTTGAAGGTTACACGATAAAAATGAAAATTGTTTTTTCACATTTTCCAATAAATATAAAAATCGAAGGTAAAAAAGTGCTAATTGAAAATTTTCAGGGTGAACGTGCACCAAGAACTACTAAAATTCATGGTGAAACTAAAGTTGTGCCAAAAGGAGATGATGTTATCCTTACTGGTCATGTGCTAACTGATGTTTCACAAACTGCTGCAGAGATTGAAACTAAATCCAGAGTGAAAAATAAAGATCACCGTGTATTTTTAGATGGAATTTACAAATTTGAAAAGAAAAAAGGAATCGAAAAATAAATTTTAATAAAATATTGTTCTAATGACGCTAGATTCTGAATTTAAAAAGCAAACGGAAAAACTTGTAACTGAAACATTAGAATTATACAAAAATACTGGTGCGTCACCTAGAATAAACGATGTCTGGAAATGTGAAAACACTGGTGATTTCTTATGTGGTTTTTTTGTTGGAGAAATGGTAGGATCTGCACTTAGTGCATTCCAAATTTATCATAAGAGGGAGCCTACACCGGAAGAACATATGGAAATAGTTGGTATTGTTGAATCCCATACTGATGAAATCATTAAATTCTTTTCAAAATTTAATAATAGTTAATTTCGGAAGAATTAAATCGTAATTTGCTAGGAAAAATCTAAGTGCCGCCCTAGCTCAGCGTGGTAGAGCGTTCGACTGTTAATCGATTGGTCATCAGTTCAAGTCTGATGGGCGGCGCCTTTTCATATTCAAAATAAAAAAGATGACTTTTTGTGTGTATTTGGTTTAGATCGTTAGACCATTGCGATCTAATATTAGATCTATAATAGAAGATATGCAGGAGTGTTACATTGGTCAGAACTAGAAGGGCCAACCGATATTGTGTTGATTGTGGTGCTAGACTAGTATATTATCCAAGATTATCAAACCCAAAGGCACCAAATGAGCATCGAGTTTTAGTTTATGCTTGCCCTGATTGCACTCAAGACTTTGAAAAACCAAAAATGTTTTCAATTAAACGTAATGTTGTAGATGAACCATTAGAAACTGTTGAGATTGAAATTAA
>CAYQPZ010000012.1:0-22017 GCA_964419505.1 uncultured Candidatus Nitrosopelagicus sp.
TTGTTTCAAAAGTCTGTTAATTCTTTACAAGTGGATTGATGCTATGACTTATCAAAATATGTCAGAACATTTTGATGCTGAGCCTGGTGATATATTCTATATAAAAGAAAATGCGAAAGATCTGGTCTATACTTTTACAGAGATTGTGAAATTCTGGAGAGATTACGCCCAAGAAAATGAACAAAAAAGGATCGTCTCTGAATATCAGAATCTTATTGATGAATCAGATTCACTTAAACAGCAAATCATACACGGTGTTCCAGAAAAATACCTGGAATTAGTAAAAATTAATCAAATTGGACGAGTTCGTGCCCAAATTCTATACAAAAATGGGCATAAAGATAGAATAGCGTTGAAAAAAGTACCACTTGAGAAATTAGCAGCAATAGATAAAATCGGTATGACTATTGCAAAAAGTATCAAGTCTCAAATAGAAAAGGTCAGATAATGGAACAACTAATCATTGCAGCAATAATTGCCATCATAATTGGATTCTTTTCAGTATATGGTTTGACACCAATTGTCATCAAAGCATTAGAAAAACGTAATGCCACAGTCATTGATGTTAACAAAAAAGAAAAAACGTTGGTTCCAAGACCTGGTGGACTATCAATCATTGTAGGAATTATCTTATCACTTACTGCTTTGTATTTCTTCTTTCCAATTACAGAAATATTAGCTATAGGAATAACAACAGGCCTAGCATTTTTGGTTGGTATTATAGATGATAAAAAAACAATGGGAGGTTGGTTTAAACCTCTTGCTCTTGCATTTTGTGCAGTACCAATAATTTTACTGGGAGCATATGACTCCAATCTAGATTTTCCATTATTTGGATCTGTAAATATACCCATACTGTATCTTGCACTTATAATATTCATGATTCCGATAACCGGAAACACATTCAACTCTATTGATGTATTAAATGGTGTTGTTAGTGGAGTTTCCACAATTGCAGGTTTTGCATTATCAATATCACTTTTCATATTACAAAATTATGAAATAGCAATAGCGTGTTTACTATTGGCATTCACATCCCTTGCTTTTTATAAATATCATAAGTTTCCAAGTAAAATTTTTCCAGGAGATTCAGGTGCACTTGTTTTTGGTGCAATGTATGGCGTAATTGCAATTGTTGGTCATGTCGAAGTGATTGCCGCAGTAATAATTTTACCTGCTATAATTAACAGCTTTTTGTTTCTTTCAAGTGTAAAAAAAATTGTAGAACACAGAGAAATTAAAAATCCTATTTCACACACTGAAGATTGGAAACTAAAATCAACAATAGAGCATCATGCTCCAATTACTTTAGTTAGATTATTAGTAGCCAGAAAACCACTGTCAGAAAAACAAATAGGTATTGAAATTTTCAAGTTAGCAATATTTTCTGGAATTTTAGGAGTAATTTCTGCATTTTTAATGGGTGCTCAGTTGTCATGAATGCATCAATATTTTCGTTTATCTTTAGTATGTGGGTACTAATTTTAGTTGGTGGGGGTTTGTTGGTCTTGCTTATAGCACCACTAAGTGGCTTAGGCGTTGGCTCAATTATAAACTCGATAATCAAGGTTGTAATAGCTCTAGCCCTGATATTTTTTTGGGTATTAATTCTAACAAAACTAAAAAATTGGATTTTCCAAAAACAGATAAAATCCTAGCGAAATCAGTCATCTAAAAATACTAGGATAACATGTTGATAGTATGGTAGGACCAGATGATGGTGGTTTTGGATTTGACCAATCAAAAAAATATTCTTCAGTGGATAATTTGGATAAAATTTGTGTACAATGTCAAGCTGGTCAACACAAAAAATGTCTGGCAAAAACAAAAGAGCAATCAAGTTGTGATTGTGAACATTGTATCGTATTTGGCTAGATACTTTTTAAAGAGATTTTTCTACTATGGGTTATTAGACTTGCAGATCTAAAGAATACAGCAAGTGAGTCCTTGCAACCAATATCACATGATTCCTGGATTGATATTTTATTTGAGTTTGTGTCACCCAGATTAAAAATAGCAGAGAATAGTGGTCTTAATGCAGCTCTTCCCCCATAAGCCGTGTTTTTATTGATAAACCAAAACATCTCTAAGGCATCATCACCAAGAAAATTCTCTCTAATCAACTTGCCAAACTCTGTATAATGTCCAACCATTCGTAATCTTCCTTTTGTAAGATAGTTTACAATCTTTGCAAACTTGATACATACATAGCATTTGTCATCAAAAATCATCAAAGGCAGTTTTTCACTCAAATCCATACTCTAGTCACGATTAATTTAGATTAAAATTTTGGGATATAGCTATTTATGTAATATTCATGACTTTTTGCTTGTGATGGGGCTAAATTACTATCAAATTAAAAAAAATGTTCTTAAGGCTAGAAAACTGGTCATAAAAGGCACTACTGCAGCTGGTTCTGGGCATCCTGGAGGTTCGTTTTCAATGGCAGAAATCATGGGTTGTATATTCTACAAGCATCTAAGATATGATCCAAAAAATCCCGAATGGGAAGATAGGGACAAATTAATTTTATCCAAAGGACATGCATCACCAGGTCTTTTTTCAAACATGGCGGTAGCAGGATATTTTGAGGAAGATGAGATGGAAACCCTAAGACAGTTTGGGAGTAACCTACAAGGACATCCAGATTTAAAATGTCCAGGAGTTGAATTTTGTGGCGGTTCACTTGGAATAGGACTTTCCTATTCAATTGGAAATGCTATCGCATCAAAAATCGATGGAAAAGAAAATAGAATTTTTACTGTAATGGGAGATGGAGAAAGTGACGAAGGACAAGTTTGGGAAGCTGCAATGACTGCGGCAAAATACAAAGTTGATAATTTGACATTAATTTTAGATAGAAATTTTATTCAACAGGATTCTTACACTGAAAAAATTATGCCGCTAGATGAAAATCTTGAAACTGATGAATTATCGGAGATGTGGAAAGATGCAAGCAGATGGAAGACTGGTGACAAGTGGCGCTCTTTTGGATGGAATGTTATTGAAATTGATGGTCATAGAATTGAGCAAATTTCTAATGCAATTGATAGAGCAAAGACAATCAAAGGATTACCAACAATTATCATTGCACGCACTGTTAAAGGCAAGGCAGTAGAACACATGGAGGATAATCCTCAGTGGCATGGTAAAGCAGCAAAACCAGAGTTTGTTCCAATAATTGAACAAGAACTTGAATCACAATTTATGGTTGCACCATCAATTATAGCTGGTGATATGACAAATCTTGAAAAAGAGGTCAAGCGATGTGCTGATGGCAGAGCTGACTATATTCATTTAGATGTAATGGATGGACAGTTTGTTCCAAATACAACTTTTGATCATGTAAAAATAAATGAATTACGTCCATTGACAAAAATCCCTTTTGACGCACATCTAATGATTAATGAGCCTGTTAAACATGTCAAAGATTATGTTGACGCTGGAAGTGACATTATTACTGTTCATACAGAAGTATGTGATGAATCAAGTTTTGGCGAAATACATGACATCCTCAAATCTAGTCAAGTTGGTGTAGGTCTTGCCATAAATCCAGATACAGAATTACCAGATTGGTCCAAAAGATTTCTTCCTTCTTTAGATCAGCTAATTGTAATGTCAGTAATCCCAGGAAAATCTGGGCAGAAATATATCGAGTCATCACACGAAAAAACTCAAAAACTTGTCCATGTTCTAAAAGAGCACGGTTTTGAGGGATGTATTGAAGCCGATGGCGGCGTTACATTGGATAATGTTGGTTTATGTTTTGTTGATGGTGCAAGAGCATTTGTGGGTGGTAGTGCAATAATTGGTCAAAGTGATGTTAGATTGGTAATTAGAGAATTTAGGAATAAAATTCTAAGATCACGAAGGAAACTCTTAATCCAAAAGGCAAACGAATTGGGTGGAACAGAATTAGTGAATAAATGGATAGATCTACATGTTGTAGGTAAGAAAAAAGACGAATTGTTACAAATAACACAGGAGTTAGGTTATGAATGAGTGATGATATACAGTTTGGTGATATGAGGACAGCATATGGTAAATCTTTAGTTGAATTAGGTGAGCAAGACAAAAATGTTGTTGTGTTAGGTGCAGATACAACTGATTCATTAAAGACTGCATCTTTTGGAAAAAAATTTCCCGAACGTTTTTTTAATGTTGGAATAGCAGAAGCAAATTTAGTATCTGTTGCTGCAGGTCTTGCTTATTCTGGAAAAACTTCATTTGCAAGTACTTATGCCATATTTCTTCCTGGTCGCTGTGTTGATCAGATAAGAAATGCCATAGCATATCCATCACGTGGTGATAAGAAAGGACTTAATGTGAAACTAGTAGTTTCACATGGTGGATTATCAGTTGGTGCTGATGGTGGTTCACATCAACAACTTGAAGATATTGCAATCATGCGTGCAATGCCTAACATGCGTGTTATTATTCCTGCGGATTCAGTCACAGTTTCAAAACTTACTTGGATTCTAGCACAACAATATGGACCATTCTACATGAGGATGACACGCTCTAAGGTTCCAATAATTTATGATGAATCGCAAGAATTTGAAATTGGTAAAGGTATTACATTAAGAGATGGTTCTGATTGCACAATTGCAGCATGTGGGATTACAGTAAAGATGGCACTAGATGCCGCAGATCAACTCAAACAAGAAGGAATATCTTGTAGAGTCATTGATTGTTTTACTATAAAACCAATCGATAAAGATATTTTAGAAAAAGCTGCAAGAGAGACTGGTGGAATTGTCACGTGTGAAGAACATAACATTATGGCAGGATTTGGTTCTGCAGTATCTGAAGTAGTATCTGAATCATATCCAGTCCCAATAAAGAGGATTGGTGCACAAGATATGTTTGGGGAATCAGCACGTGATAATGAAATACCTTTACTACTTGAGAAACATGGCATAACATCAATTAATATAGCAAATACAGTAAAAGAAATTCGGAGTAAGAAATAATGAAGATTTTTCTTGATACTGCTAATTTAGATGAAATTAGAAAGTATAATGACATGGGCTTATTAGATGGTATTACTACAAACCCTAGTCTTCTAGCAAAACAAGGCGGTGATCCACATGAAGTAATGCAAGAGATTACCAAGATTATCAAGGGTGATGTTAGCCTTGAAGTTGTCAGTACTGATTATGATGGTATGATCGAAGAAGGTAAGAAACTTCGTGAGTATGGTGAACATGTTGTCGTTAAATGTCCTATGACAGGAGAAGGGTTGAAAGCATGTAAGAGTTTAAGCGAGCAAGGGATCCCCGTGAACGTCACTTTGATATTTTCATCAAACCAGGCACTTTTGGCAGCCAAAGCAGGTGCAAAATACGTTAGCCCATTTATTGGTAGGTTAGATGATATTGGTCATACTGGGATGGATTTGATCAAAGAGATCAAGCAGATTTTTTCAAACTATGATTTTAACACACAAATTCTTGTCGCAAGTGTAAGACATCCACAACATGTAATTGATGCTGCAAAAACTGGAGCAGATGTTGTCACTTTGCCTGCTACTGTATTAGGTAAGATGTTAAACCATGCATTAACCGATAAGGGTCTGAAAGCATTTTTAGCTGATTGGGACAAACTTCAGTCAGAAAATTCATCAAAGTAAACTTCTGACAATATTTGACTGGATTATTCAAAAGCAATCCTAGACGAAAATTAAGAAAACTCGTTAAAGAAAAAAAATATGATGAGGCATTAAAATATGGACATGAAATTGAAAAAACACTGGAACATGATCCAGATATATCATTTATCATCGGTACAATCTATTTTATTTTGGGTGATGCAAAAAAAACAATATACTATATGGATAAGACTCTAGAGATTGGACAATATGATATTGATGCATTATCTATCAAAGCAAGTGTTTTCTTAAATCAAAAAAATAAATCTGGGGTGAAAGAATGTTGTGAGAAAATACGTGATATTGATCCTAAAAATAAAGCATTAAAAGAAATCGAGACTGAGCTAGATCAAAATTAATTATGTATTAGATTTCATCAATTAGAAAAAATTGAAATAACCAGAATAATGATAATTTTTATGTTAAAAGAACTTCTAAATGATTTAACTGAAATTGATGACGTATTATTTATTGTTAAAAGTAATGGTGTAGTTAGCGAGATACGAAGTAATGGATTAAAACTATTTCAAAAAGAAGCATGGATTACAATAGGCGAAAATGATGGACCTTGTCATATGCATATAAATTCAGAATCGCTAAGCACTGCAAAATTTATTGTTGAGGAGAAACCGGATAGGGTTAGTTATAGTGTAAGATTTTTTGATGATAATAATGAAAGAGTCTTGGCCTGTTTCATTACAAAAATGTATGATAGTGATAAGAACCTCATACATACTAGAAAAAAACTATATGATGACTTGTTTGAAAAATATGGTTCACAAAAAATATTAGAATTTAAAAATAAAGAAAGTTGAAGTTTTTATGCATCATAGATCATTAGATCTTTTTCTTCTAGTGTGGAATGTAAGTTGTGAACAGATCTATAAACATCTGGTTCTTTTTTTGCACCAGTACAGACAAGTTTTCCTGAGGCAAACAATAAGATGACTGTTTTTGGGTCAAGCATTCTATGAATTAATCCTGGAAATTGTTCAGGTTCATACATACTTCTAGGCAATTTTCTAGCAGCCTGTTCTAAATGAATTTTACCTCCTAGATTTATTGCGGCAACAATATTCTGAACTGTTATGACAGCATCTTTTTTTATTTTAATACCACCTTTACGTAATTGCTGAACGACTGTTTTTACAGCCTTTACTGCCATCTCTTCAGATTTTGCACCTGTACAAACCATCTTTCCTGTTCTAAAGATTAGCGTTGCAGTACGAGGACTTTGCAATCTAAATACAAGACCTGGAAATTGATCCGGATGATATTCTGTAGCTGGAAATTTTTTGGTTATCTCATTCAAGTCAATCTTTTGGTCAACTGAAGCAGACGCTACGACATTTTCTACACTAACAATTGGTTTTGTTTCTGTCATTTCTTCCTCTTTATAAAGCCCCTTTATATATACAGATGCGATTTTATGATTTTGTCCTAGATCAATGATGGTTTATCCACATGTATCTATGCTCTTCTTCAAAAAGTTCGGTCTTGATTTCATTAATCTTTGTTAGTTCGGATCTAAACTCAAAAAAATTCAGTTGACCATTACATGGAATTGGCACTCTTAGTTGTTTTGGATTTTGTAAAATAAAACCATACTTGTTACCACTTTCATCATTCGACGCTAGATGCTTCTTCGAATCCATTTTAATTTGTGCTGCATTTTCATATTCTCTAACATCAATTAATTCCACTTTTCCAATAATTGCACCTACTATCATTTCAGGTTTTATCTTTAATCGTTTACATTCATCTAGTCTAATTTTTTGTGGTGCATGAACTAAGAATTCTCCACGGAATTTGGTATTCCATTTTCTTAATTCTATTGTTTTTTTACCTTGAACTATTAATTCAGCAAATGGTTGACAAACCGAAAGACACTTCATAAATTTTCATTATTTACAGTGTCTTAATAAATATCAAAGTTGTGATACTTGTTCAATAATTTGTGAGAGATCTTTAGTTTTGCTCTCAGGAAGACCAGTAATTCCTCCAGTTAGAGTATCAGTCTGAATACCTTTTTCTGCCAAAACGTTGGCAGCCATTAGTGATGTTCTTCCTGCCATACACACCATCAATGATTTTCCTTTAGATTCTTGTAATGCATGATCAATTTCTTCTGGGACTTGTTGACCTGACAATAATTGCTGTGCAGTTCTAGCATTTGGTACAACAATCTTACTTTTATCGATACCAAGGGATTTTGCAAGTAATTCAATTCCTTCTTCACGTGGAGTGTATTGAGTATGTACCCAAATTACTTTATCATACTCATTTGCATTTGAAGCAACTTCTTGTTGACTAACTTGTGTAGGAGTAACAGTATTCCCAATCTTTTCAAAATTCTTTCTATACTTATCAATTCCATCACAAATCATCACGACAAATTTTCCGCCATTATTGTATATCATTTGTAAAGCTGCATAAAGTTCAAGAGCACTACTCTCACCCACATCATGTCCTCTTTCTACCATAAATTTCAAAAGTGGTTTTGCTTGTTCAAAATCTATTTGGTGCTTTCCAGCATATTTATCAGGATTATAATACTTCAAACCATCAGCATTACCTACTGTTCTAATACCTGCAACATCTTGTTGATCAGGTGGGAAAATTACATGAACTCCTTTTTTCTTATATTGTTCATCAAAATACTTACTAAGACCGCTAGATGTCCCACCTGTTCCAAAAGTACAAACAATACTGTAATCTTGTAGTGACTCACCATTTTCATGTAATTGTTGATCAATTTCGACACCTGTTACACTTCTATGTGCTTCAACATTCAAATCATTATCGTACTGTTCAGGACAGAAACAATTGTAGATTTTTGCAAGAAACTTTGCTAAATTGATAATATCTTTTTTAGCTAAAAGTGTTTCAATGTCTGCAATATTGCTGTCATACGTTTCAGGCTCAAATCCAAGCTCAATTAATTGTGAACGAATGTTTGCAGCAGTTGCTTTTGCAACCAAAGCATCTTGCTTATCTTCCATTCCTGGAGCAGGACAAATATCCATATCAAGATCCATAATTCTAACATTACCATTTCTTAATTCTTTAAACACACCCTCCTGAAGTTTTCTTGAAACAAGTGCAATTGCAGTTACACCAATTTTTGACAATAATCCTAGAGCAATTCCAAAGTTTCCTGAAGTAGCTTCAATCACTGTTGTTCCAGTTTTGATCTTACCAGTAGTTATTGCATCATGAATAATGTTGATAGCAGGCCTAAGTTTGATTGAACCTGTAAGTAGTGTACCATCAAATTTACCATAAATTTTGAAATCTTTGTCATTAATATCTACATCATAAACTGTCTTTGCACATTCCTTGAGGTCATCAGTGAGATCAATCAAAGGTGTAGCATTAACTATCTCCACTTTTCCATCCCTCTCTTCTCTGTGGGGTACTTGTGATAGAACTTCTTTTTCAAATTTCTCTAATAGAGCAGTGTCAATATCACTTCCTTCAGTCATGTGATTGAATAATTTCAGGGCCAATTTAGGACTTTTGAAGTGATTTTTCATGCATAAAACCATTCATCAATGTAAAACTGACGTTATCTCAAGTCATCATCTTTTAATTTCTTAAATTGGGTTTTTCTTATGCATTCTTCTAATTCTTCAGGTAGGTGGTCACTAATCAAGCGATTACATTCTTTACAAATTGTTCCATCCATCTCTGAATCAGGTTTTGACATCATTTTTTATCGCCAGTCTTTTGTATTTGGTTGACATCGTGGACATTTAAGTCCGTTTGTTGTTTGACCACATTTTTTACATTTATATGAAAAACCTAAGATGTCATTTTTGCCAGTTTTTGTATATTTGAAAACTAGTACTAGAGCAATTATTATTCCAACTGCTGCAGCGGCCACCCATACAAACATGATACAATTATGTTATAATACCAATTAAACTTAAGCAATGTTTACAATTTAGATATTCAAATGTCAATTGGCATCCAGCAATTTTAGACAAACAATAAACCGTTTAATCATTTGTCATAAAACGTTAGGTATTCAATATATTTCCTAATCTAGCCAATCAACAAAAGATAAACTTCTAACTAGTTCAAAAACTTATTTTTAGACATCATTCATATCAGTATCTGCCTTAAATCGTGATTCGATGGCGTCTGCCTTCATATCAAGTTCGTTTAGATCGCCAAGTTTTTGGTAAGTTAGTTTTTCTAATGTTCGTATTATTGCTTTTGCTGCTCTGTATTGAGGAATTCTTGGCTCAAGTAATTCCCCATAAAGACCAATCCCATTAATTCCATTTAGTTTTGCATAACCCAAGATCAATCCGTTAAAGCCAGTTATGACTGATTCCGTGGGCGTTGTTTCTATTCCTAATCTTTTAACTAAATCTAACAAATTCTGTGATGTAGTTGTGACATATGTTGTTGGACTCTTACCGAATGATCGTGATGTGTGATAACCACCCAGTGTATAAATGAATTTGGCATCATATTTTTTTGCAACATTGATTACATCCTGACATAATTCATTGAGTGCATCATTTTCTTGTGGCTGACCTCTACCACCACCGAAAATTATAATGTCTTTAGCATATCGATACTCCCACTTTTCCTCTGGAATCTCAATGTAACCACCTTTATCATAAACAAATGGTGGACGCGATGATGTTGCTGTTCTAAACTGCGCAGTTCCAAGATTCTTATTAATGAAATTTACAACAATCGAACCAACATTTCCCATATCTTGCATTGCTGCAATTATTAATGGTTTTTTTACATCAGGTTGTCTTGTATCCTCAAATTCCATTATAAAAAACCAAATTTATTGTATAAAAGTATACATTATTCTCATTTACAATTAAGAATCTATACATCAAGAATTCTTTTTCTGTATGTAATTAAAAGGCATTCTCTACAGAGACAATCTTTTTCATCTATTTGATCCTGAGAAATTTTTGGAAAATTTGCACACCAGCATGTCAAATTATTGTCACATGAAAACTCGGTACCACACTTGGAACAATTTTTTCTCATAATTACTCTGATAATATACTAAGCACTCTATTAGGAATATCTGCTAGCCTACTTACTGCCAAGACCTTTTCATATCCTAGATATTTTAAATTATTTGCAATTGTAGTTGAACTAAATGTATCTCTTCCAACACCTATGGCTGTCATTTTAATACCTAAACTTTTGTATGATTTTAGAACCATTTTTAATGCGTCTGGGTCTGATGGCTCTCCATCAGAAAGAGTTAGAAAAATATCAGGTTTCTTTGATGCTAAGACTGGTAACATTCTGTCATAAACTTCAGCCAATGGAGTTCCACCGTTTGCAGAAATCTGTGCCAATCTTTTTGCAGAAGAATTACTCCATTTCATGTCTTCTGATTTGATAAGCCAGCAAACTACTTGTCTATTTATTGTGTTAAATGCATACACTGAAAAATTTATTTTTAGAAATGCTAAAACCTCACATAAGCCAATTGTAGTTTTCTTGTATTCTGTTTGCTGATCGGTAATACTTGATGAATGATCCAATAATATTACAATTCTTGATTTTATTGCTTTTTTTACATCACTGAAAAATGGTTTATCATGACCTTCAAGATATGCTTCTTCATCAAATTCTTCACCCTCAGTCATGTGTTGTTCTTTCCAACCAGTTTTCCACTCCCGAAATTTATTTTTTAAATTACTAATTAGATCTTGGTCATAGATCTTTGTTTCATCCACATTTGTGTATTCTGGAACCTGTATTCCAATTATTTCTGACCTCAAACCCTTATTTTCATTCTTCTTTGTTTCTTCCTTAATTAGATGGAATTCTTGTAGAACATCTTTTCCCTCAATTGGATTTTTTGAATTCAAACTATCAAGTTCAGTTTCTAAATTTTTTGTAATTTTTTGTACTGCTTTTTCAAAATCTTGAGGATTCACCAGCATTCCCGGACCCTTCAAAGGAATAGACAATGGAATTGTAATCAATGGATCAATATCTAACATAGTTAAAATTTTTGGAATACTTTTTTCGATCCAATTAGTGTCAAAACTATTTTCTATTGCTTTATCTAGAATTGTTTTCGCAAATTCTACTGCCTTTTTTACTCTTTCAAAGTGACTTGGTTGCATCTCTCCTTTGATATCACCAAACAGGAAGTATTGATAAAATGCCTCAACTATCCTTGCCTTTCCTAGAATATTATTTAATAGTGGTCTGTAAATCCATTGCCATGTATAATTAAAGATTAATTCACTGTCCATTCCACGCCAATCTTTTCTTCCCACGAGTTCAATTCTCCTTCTTTCTAGCGTATTTAGAATAAATCCAAATGCATGATCATTTGATAACATCTTAGTACAGTGGTTGATCCGCATTCCCTCATACCAGGTAGCGGTTCGAAATTGTCTGTATCTTGCAAATTCATCTCCATTGTAATCTAGAAAAGGAATTAGAATTACTCTATTTTCTTTAATTCTCGTCTCATTAGTTTTTTTTTTCGAGAATTCTACTGTTATCTGGTCATTTCCTGACCAACGTCTTACCAAAAACGTTGCAATTTCAATTAGTATGTCATTACGAAGTGATACAGATGACATTATTTTTCATACATTGAGGTAATAATATCATTGACTTTTTGTAATTCAATATTTCCCCATTGTGCATACACATTTCCAAATACTATTTGAGCAGCTTCTTTTGGTAAAGTTTGATTTTGAATAAGTTTTGTGTATGCAATAGTTTCTCGTAGTGATGGTGAATAATACAACTCTTCTACTGCAGCTGCTTGTCTTAGAGTATTAGCAAGTTTAATTCCCTGTTTGGTTGATTCTTTATCTGCATTTGGAACATGTTTTTTTACAATTTCAAATTCTATATCTTCTGGGGGATAATCCAGTCTTAATCTTATAGGGAATCTACTCAAAAGCTGTGGTGGAAGTTCTTTTGTACCAACATGTGTTAGTGGATTAATTGTTGATATTACAAACCAAGATTTTTCTGCCTGAATAGTTTGACCATCGGATTCTTTTAGAACTATTTGTCGTCTATCATCTAATACTTCATCCAGTCTCAACAGAACATCTGCCTCCGCTGCATTAATCTCATCAAGATATAGAATACCACCTTCTTTCATTGATCTGACCAAAATACCTTCATCGAATCCAATTGAACCATTAGAGAGATTTTTTGTTCCTACAAGATGACTTTCTCTTGTTCTTAGACTAAAATTTATTGATTGTAATTTAATTAATTTTCTTTTTGCATATTCCCTTACAAGAGTTGTTTTCCCAGTACCTTTGGGACCAATAATTAATACAAATATTCCTTGCTCATGTGCCTTATCTAATATATCAAAAGAGTTATTCCAATCAAGATATTGTTGTTCCTCCATCAAAGTATTCTTGATTGATTCTATACTTTATTTAAGATTAGATCTAGTTGCCAAATGATGCAATTTTTATGAATGATTCCTCTAAAGTTTTGTGTAACGCTTTATTCCACTCATCAAACCCAGATGGTTCTTTAGGATAGTTGTTGTAATGTTCTACTAACCATTGATTCTGACCTGATGTATACTTGAGACCATTAGCAACAGTTTTGTTCATGGCTCCTCTAATTATCATTCCAATTTTCCCTAATCCAGAAAAATCTGGGTGCTCACCTTTGCTAATTGACTCAACGTCAAGGTTTCCCAAAAAATGTTTCATGCCATAACTAATTTGATCATTTGTCATTGTTTGTACTAGACGTCTGAATAATTCTAACCCTGCAGTTTTGTAACCATACTCATCAATAAAATCAAGATTGTATTGCCAAAGGTTTGCTTCTGAAACATCATTTGCCTCAATTGCTTGTGTAACATTATTACCAATAATTGTTCCCGCAATTAATGCTGGTCCAATTCCACCTGCATCAATTGGTTTTGGCATCCAAGCAGAATCTCCAACTAACATATAACCTCCAGACACAAGACAATCATTTTGTCTTCTAACAGAAACTTGAAAAACTCCTGTGTTATTGTGAATGTCTTCAGGATCTTGTGATAGTTTTGCATTTTTTATTGCTTTATTTCTTTGTAGATATTCTTCCATTAATGATGCAACATTGTCGGTTTTTCCAAGTCTTTTATTTCTCTGCTCTAAGATTGATTTTTCTACACCTAGACCAATATTCACTTTATTTTCAGCTTTTGGAAAAACCCATCCATATCCACCAGGAGCAATGTCTTGATCTAGATGAATTATACAAAAGTCAGGATCAAATTCTGTCAGATCTTTTTCTCCCGGCTCAAAATACATGATATGTCTGCCAGTTGATTCCACATCTTTTCTGTCGATCTTTCTTTCAATTTTCGTTGAGTTCTGAAGTTGATTTCTAAGCATTGAAGTAATTCCAGTTGCATCTACTACAATTTTTGCAGTTTTTTTGTAAGGTTGTTTAGTTTTATTATCCAATCCTTGAACCCCAACCACTTCTTGTTCATCGTAAATCAAACCCGTAAGATTAATCTCAAAATCAAAACTCACTCCCATTTTTTTTGTTCGAGCATTTTGAATTTCAGGCAGTTTCTGACGATTTAACATGTAACCATCACCATCAAATGGAATTGCCGTTTCTTTGTCAGGCGAAAAAGCCATAACGCCTTTTACATCATGTTCAATTTCTGGACTAGTCCAAGGAACCTTTATTCTTTCTGTCATAAAATCTACTGCCTCTTTAGAACATGCATCTCCACATGTCCATCCAGGTGATGATTTTCTACCTGGTAAATGTTCTGGATTTCTATCTATTGAAAGAATTCTTAGATTCTGATTTGAATAGTAGGATATTGCTTGTGCTGCAATTGTACCTGTTAATCCACCACCTGCAACTATTACATCAAAATCAGTTTCCATCAATTTTTGACCATGTAATCACTATTTAAAATAATGCAGAATAAGAATTGGATTATTGGGTCCGTTCGTCGCGGCGTCATCAGAGCTTGGCGCTCAGACTGGAGCGGCTTTTATTTCATCATTCCCGTTGTGATATTATTTTGAATCTTATTAAGTTATTTTGAATTATTTTTTAATTGTAGTAATTGTTGATATATTTTCTTTGAATCTTTTTTAACATAAACTGGACATGAAATGTTTATTTTTACGGCATCCCTGTTTTCTAGTACAATTTTACCTTCAAGCATTTTTTGTTTACTTATTTTTAATTTTAAGCCTGAACTTGGTATGTTTTCTTCAATATTTTCATAAATTTGTTCCAGGTCTGTTTTACGAATTTTTCCAAGAAAATTTGTGATGAAGACACTGGCATCATTTTTCTTTAAGTTAATTGATAACAACATTATTGGGTTGTCAAAATGACCCGTCAAATTCTGAATCTTAAAATTCTTTTGTTCCAGGCTAAAATTTTCTAAAAAGCATTCAAAAATTTTTTCTATGCTTTCAGTTGCATGAAGTATTACATCAATGGTCACTTTAGCATGTAATAACATTAAACAAGGTTACTTTGGTTGAGTTTTTTTATTTTTTGCTTCCAGAAGGACTGTTTGTGCTTCAGCAGTCTTGATTAATTTTACTTTTTCTAAACCGACATGCCTAAGTTTTATTACTTTTTTGGCAGCACTCATAATATCAGAATTTATTTTTCCATAACATGTTGCTTGAACAAAGCCATCAATATCCATTGTAGGCACTATTTTTTTGATAGTATCTTGTGCGATTAAGCGTAATTGACGTTGTCTTGAAGTATTTAGTTGTCTATGTGTTAAAGCAAGTATTTTGATTCTAAAGATATAATGATCTTTTGTTTCAATATCTATTACAAAATTAACTTTGGATGAGCCCCTTCTTACCAAACTTCGTAAAAATTCTTTAGAATACTCAAATCTTTTGAAAATTGTTTTTGCTTTATCATCCACTACATTGTCTATTTGAAAGATTATCTTGTATTGATGTTGTGAGGGATCTCCTTTTAGAATATCCCATAATGTCACTTCTAAAACTCGACCTTTTGCATTTTCATCATCAGTAATTGGTACATAACCTAGTGTGACATTGTTAAATGAATCAGGTGCAATTACATGTACCCATTTTTTTTCTTTCCACTTGTCTTTAATTTTTCGAGCTTTTCGTGCCAATTATTTTCGACCTTTGCTTTCTGAATATAAACTCTGCTGAGTTAGATTATTTTTTCACCAAAATATTTCTGTAAAACTTGCGGTACTTCTATGTGTCCATCTTTTGTTTGAAAATTTTCCATAATAGAGACAATGGTTCTTTCTATCGCAACTAGAGTACTGTTTAATGTATGAACATACTGTGTGTCTTCATTTGATCTATCACGGAATCTAATTTTTAATCTTCTTGATTGAAAATCTAGACAGTTAGAACACGAAACGATCTCTCTGTATGCATTTTGTCCTGCCATCCATGCTTCAATATCAAAAGTTTTTGCAGACATTTTTCCCATATCACCACTTGATAGTAGCATTACTTTGAATGGAATCTCTAATTTCTGATAAAATTCTTCAGTAATAGATAGCATTTTTTCATGCTCATCCCAAGAATTTTCTGGTTTTGCAAAAATAAATTGCTCAATTTTATCAAATTGATGAACACGGAATATTCCTTTCTGATCTTTTCCATGAGCACCTGCTTCTTTTCGAAAGCATGGGCTGAATGATGCATATCGATATGGTAATTGATTTCCATCTAGAATTTCGTCAGCGTGCATTGATGCAATTGCATGTTCTGATGTACCAATTAAGAAAAGATCCTCATCATGCACCTTGTAGATCACATCTTCAAAGTCATCAGCAATTACTGCACCTTCCATAGATTTTCTATTAATCATATATGGTGGCTGGATTATGTTGTATTCTTTTTCTGTCATAAAATCAAGTGCAAATGAGATTAATGCCTGACTAAGTTTCACCAACCCACCTTTCAAATAGTAGAATCTAGCGCCAGCAGTTTTTGCAGCTCTCTCTAAATCTATAACGTTTAGATTTTGACCTAGATCAATATGATCATTTACTTGGAAATCAAATTGTGGTGCATTTCCACATTTTCTCATTTCTATGTTGGAAGATGCATCAGAACCAATTGGAACTGACTCATGAATCATGTTTGGTATTGAAAACGCAAGATGAGTGTAATCTGATTCTACAGTTTTTTGTGATTGCTCAAGAGCATCTAATTCTTTTGAAATTTCAGTCATGGCTGTAAGAAGTGTTGATGTATCTTTGTTTGATTTTTTGGCCTGTCCTATTTCAACTGACATCTGATTTCGTTTTTTCCGCAGGTCATCAGTTTCTTTTATCAAACCTCTTCTTTTTTTATCTAATTCCAGCATTTCCTCAAAATCAAATTCTACTGCCCTATCTTTGAGCATCTTTCTTATCTTTTCTGGTTCATCCCTTACAATTTTTGGATCAAGCATTATTTGATTACCTCAAGTGCAAGATTTGTATGTTCAAGTACTTCATCTATGGTCGATATTAATTTGCTCATATTACCACTATTTGAAAAATTAAAGACAAGTTTGTTATCAATTTTTTCTACTTTCATAGAAAGACCTTTAGGAAAATTTACATTATCTGGCTCTAGCGATTTTTCAACTGCTTTTGCCATTTCATTTGAAATGTTATCAATTATGATCTCTACGTTGCATTTTTGTGACATTTTCTTCCAGATAATCTAAGAATTCATCTAATTTGTCTTTAGTTATTTTTGCTCCTGCAGCTGCATCATGACCTCCGCCTACTCCATCAAACTTTTTTGCACCTTTTCTCATTAGATCACTCAAATTAACATCTGATTTACAACTAATTGACTTTCTTGAGGAAAACTTTACGGTTCCTTCTGAACTATCAGTTCTAAGAATCACTATTTTTCCAATATTTTTAGGTGATCCTGCAATTAACGAGGAAATTGTCCCAGTCATAGTTTCAGGTACCAAGCCTTCAGCATTCACCATAACACAATTTTCATCACTATTAGTTCTCCATCTCTCATTTCCTAAAACATTCATGTATTCACGAATCATACCTCTGTATTCCACAAGAATTTTTTCTCCTTCTTGTAACATCTTATTTCTGTCACCCATGCAAATGGAAATTCCCACACCTGACTTGCCTATCCTTCCACAAGAGTTTAACATTGTTGAGAATTCCCTGCAATCTCTCAGGAAACTTCGTTTGTCCTCTCTTGGAAATGTGTATGTATAACCGATTAACTCATCCATTATTTCAGTAGAATTTTTTCCCTGTGCAAACTTGGTTATGCCCTCAATAATATTGCGTTTTTCATCTTGGTCTAAATCAGATGTGACTCTCCATCTAGCTCCATCTTTTAATTCAATTCCTGCAGAGTTTAGTATTGCCAGGCAAGCATCTCTATTCCAAGTTAATCCTTCAATAAACGGTTGTGATGTAAATGCCAATGCATCTGGAATAGGTCTTGTTTCACGTCCTACTAAAAGTAAATCCAAGTTAATGTCAACTAACCCAAGTTCTTTTGCAGTTTTTACAATTTCCTGGTTTTTCCCTAAAAATGATTTTTTTGTACCTTGATCTTGTCTATCTCCAAGAGCGGAAACAACTGCGATCCCAGACAAATCCTTGTTATCTTTGTTTAGAGCAGTAGAGGCCAAATATGCCATTCCTCCAGCACATATTTCAGTTCCACCATCAATATCAAATTTCCATGCATTGATTACATTTTGATTGTCTATCTCCTCATCAGGAATTTGATGATGGTCTAACACTACCCAATTATCACCGATACTGTCATCCAGATTTTTTGCAAAACCTCCTGCCAAATCTGTAATAACATGTAGCCTTTTTTCCTCTTTTTTAAGACGCTCAATAAGATTTTGGCTAAACTCATTAGTAGTTCTGACAGTACAATTTGCGCCTTGTCTGATTAGGGCTTTTGTGATTATACTACCAGATGTGATACCATCACAATCAATATGTGTTGTAACAAGAATACTTTTTTTTGATTTTATAGCATCAGAAATTTTGTCTGAAAAGTATGAAAGTGATTCTTGTATATTTTTACCCATTATTCAAGTTGTGCCACTACAGACTTATATTTCCATTTTTTGGGAATGATTCCTTTTTTCTTGTAATGTGTAGAGAGTCTATGAACCTTAGCCTCTATGAGTTCAAGCGATCTAACATTTCTATTATCACTTTTGTTTTCTTTTAGATGTTTTTGCAGGTTAACAGCTCTGAGTACTATGTTATTGAGATCTTCAGGAATCTCAGATACTAGATCGTTTTCTTTTATGACCTGTAAAATCGTCTTATTGATAATAGGTTTTACAAGTGGTATTGCATGTTGATCTCTTAATTTGATACCAATCAAACTTGAAGTCATACCCTCTTTTGCATATTTTATAATCAATTCTTCGATCTCTTTTGATTCCATTTTAACCCAATCTGGTTTCTTTAATTCTATAGGTCTGATCGAATGTGCCTTTCCATGATTGTGTGTATGCATTCTACCCATGTTTCAAGGCTAGATTAGGTACGAAATTAAATGTATCTTGTTGATAATTTGAAAAAAGTTAAATAATAACACCAGCCACATTTGAACAGATACAAATGAACAAATCAATAGCATTAGGCGCAGTTTTTGCAGTCGCAATTTCAATGGGTGTTACCCCAGCATTTGCCCAGTATATGGGATCTGGTGGAGCAGGTAACCAAGACGGTGGTCATCCATCAATGTCCCTTGAAGACACACTCGAATTAGCAGCAGCCAAAGTTCAATATGCAGCAGACAACCCAGGTTCTGGATCTGGTACTCCATATCTAGCAGCTGACGGTGTAATTGGTGCATCTGCAATTGCAGCAGCCATATTCGGCGGTATCGCTGGAGCATTCTTCATTAGAGGAAGAAGTGGAAAATACGCTGCTCAAGGTAGAGGATAAAACCTCTCTATTTTCTATTTTATTCGTAATTCCTAGCGTGTGCTGATCCCTACATGTCTAATAAACGAGAAAATGTTTATATCGACCTCATAGGCTCGTTTCTATGATGATTCCTATATTCGGAACAATCTTGAGTATACTGTCAAGTATTACTGGACAGCTTGGTCCAAACTACGACCCACTGTTCTTCGACGTAATGGTATACATCTTTGGAACTATAATGTTCACAATATTCCTACTCGCACTAATTGCGTACTGGGTACGTATTCACGGATGGGGATACAAAGATAATCGTGAAAGATGGGTTGATGAACTCGATAGACACTTTGAGAACGAGGGCATTGGTCTAATTCCAGATAATGGAAAATACTGGTAAACCTTCAATCTTTCCTTCTTTTCTATTTTCACACTTTGGTTATTTTTTGGTGTTATAGATCTGGAGGCATAAAGTCTGCATCTTTTGATGCGTCATAATCTTTTGATGTAAACTCTGCTCTATAGTGATAACCATCAACTAAGAGCTCATTTATGAAATGTGGTGATTCTTGACCATTTACCAAAACTCTGGATTTGTCAAGTTCCATATCTTTTATTGGGAAATCCCACGACCAAAGAAAATGACCAATCTCAAATGGATATTCCTCTGTCCACTCAGCATAGATTGTTCCATCACCAGTTATGGTGTAAAGTGATTTATGACACCCATCTTCAAATCCAATGTTTGCTGGCACGTCAGCTTCATTTCCATCAACATAAAGTTCCAGAGTTGCAGAAATTACAAATTGTGTATCCTTGTCGTTAATACAGACTTTGAGTGGATCATTTTGGCTTAATTGACCTTGAATCAGACTACTTCCAACTCCAACTGATATGGCAATTATTGCAGTCATTGCAAGAAATCTCAGTGTTTTCCTACGTTTTGTAGGATCACCCATTCCAGGCCAATTCATGGCTAAACTCATTTAGTTTACCTTAAAGTCTTTTCTAAATTTCTGAGAAATCATCAATTATCTCTAATCTATCAAACTGATCCTGATGGTCTGCCGCATAAAATGTAATCAAGTCAGAATCAATTTCCACCCATTCTGATTCCCCTTTGTATGGCAGAAGATCCTCAATAACAACACCATTTGGTCCTGACATCCTAACTACAGCTTTTTGTGTTTTCAAAGTCATCCCAAATGGGAGTTTAAGAATTTTACCCCTTCGCTCAGTTTGAATATTTACATTGTATTCATTATCATTAATTTGAACTTTGCCGAAAAAATAACTTTCACGTATATCCAGTTTAGGAATTACAAAGTTGTATCCCATGATTATATGTAATAAAATCTTAATAAAAAGAAGATGGTATATCAGTTATTTTCATACGTAAATTGTTAAGTAATACTTAATTTTTAAATCAAAAAATTAAGTAACTAGTTTTTGGAATAGACTAAATCGTAGGTTCAGTCAATAAAAGGAAAAAGAGAGTTGAGTTTAGATTACTTGCCAAGGTCTTGTTGCAAAGGTTATCACATAACCAACTGCAATAATTATTGATTGATATGCAATATTGGTGTATGGGATTGGTTTGAGAATTGGTTCTCCTTCTACAACAACTGTCTGTCCTGGGCCAAGTCCTGGTCCTACGTGTTCAATGTTTAATTGAGTGTGGACATGGTAAACTCCTGGTTCCAGAGCACGCGCTGATATTTCATAATCAACAACGTCATTTCCAGGAATGTCAAAGACGTTACCTGGTGGGTCTCTAGCTAGAATCTCCCATCTGTTACCAGCATTAGTTGACTCTGAAAATATAGATGACCATGCACGCATATCTGAATCTACCAGACTTACAAATGCACCGCTCAAAGTCAGAACTTCACCAGTTTGGAGGGATTGTCTATTAAACGTCTCATCTTCTATTCTGATGAAACGGCTCTGCAATTGTGCTTGTACTCCGTGACCCTCAGCAGTTTGAATCATTGTTATAATGTTTGGTCCAAAACTACCTAGGACTAATACGGCTCCAAGTGCAAATGCCATAGTTATTTTATCTACCATTATTATCCCTTAACTATAGTACACGAGAAAAATGGCGCATTTAAGTTTTAACTCCTACTACGATCACAAAAAGATCATTCGTAATGATAATCATCAATGATTATCATTGAAATCTTGATAAAAGAGGATGAAATTATTTGAACAAATGACAGTATTAATATAAATTTTATATATTTTCTACAGTAATAATTGTAAAATTTCTAAAAAAAAATTATATTTACTAACTCTTGGCTTATATCCCAAAAGATACGTATAGTATGTATGGCACAAATGCCGGCATTACTCCCAAAGGAAGTCGAAATCCAGAGATTGAAAAAAATCTGGTTAGTAGTTATTGCTATGGGATCAACAGCCGCATCCGTAGAAGTCGACAACTTTGTCGATGGTT
>CAYQPZ010000013.1:0-21271 GCA_964419505.1 uncultured Candidatus Nitrosopelagicus sp.
ATAAACTATAAAATAAATCCAAAAGATGTAGAAAAAAAACTAAAAAAGACACCAAATTTTTATGGTGTTGCAACACTTCTTAATAAATCAGAAACTGATAATGCAGTAATTCTGATAAAGAATTTCATCAATGAATTAGAAAAAAAAATTGAAGCGTTGACAGATGGTAAAAAACTAAAAATTATCAGTGAATGGACAAAAAACTCAGAAACTATAAACAAAAAGGTGGTTATAAATTCTTCAAACAGAAAGATTTCAGGGATAGCCAAAAAAATTGATAGTGATGGTGCTCTGATAATAGAAACAAAACATGGAACAGAAAGGATTCTTACTGGAGATATTATAAAAAAATCAGTTTAACGTCTTCTTGCTTTCTTTTTTGGCTTTCTTGCAGTACTTCTTACTATATTTTTTGTAGGTGATCGTTTTCTAGTATTTTTGTTGATAATGGAGTTTCTGGTTTTTTTTGGTCGTTTTTTGGTGATTGGTTTGGATACATCAAGTAATTGTTCTAAAATATCAACATATGATAGATATGCATCTAAAAGATAAGATTTTTTCTCATTAATTTTTTTTAAAACCTCATTTTCTCGTAAGAGGTTTGCTTTGTCTATTAACTGGGGAATGTTTTTTGATAGTTCTGAACTACTCACTTCTGATTCTAATTCTTTTAATTGGTTTTTTATTAGATCAAAATTAGAAATTTTATACATACATTTCATTATGTTAAGCATTGATAAATTTTCATGTAGAAATTTGTAGATAGGCTTAATTTAGAAATTTTTTACTGGTTATAAGTGCAGAAAACAAACTGGGGTTTACTTTTATCTGGATTTTTAATAAGCTCAATATTCTTTTCGGCGATTTGTCATTCAGCTCTTGGAAACGTAGATGTAGACATCTCCATCTTGTATGAGCAAGCAAATAAACATCTACAAAATGGTGAACTTCGAGAAGCAGTTAATGTCTATGATGAAATATTATTGATTTCACCAGAAAATATTGATGCATTACTAATGAAAGGTATTGCATTAAGCAATTTAGATAGACACCCGCAGTCAATGAAAGAACTTTACAAAGTTCTGGAACGTGAACCACAAAATGTTTCAGCACTTCTTGGAATGGGTGTCGGTTTCGGAAATTTTGGTGAGTATAAAGAAGCACAAAAATATTTTGATACTGCATATTCAATTGTACCAGAAAATCATGTTGTCATTAACTACAAAAATTTTGCCGAAAGTATCATAAAAAAATATCCATATAACGAAGTAGAAAAACCAGAATTTTTTCAAGTGAATATAATTGATGAAGTTCCAGCATGGGTAAAGAACAATGCGGGATGGTGGGCGAATGGTCAGATTCCAGATTCTACTTTTATTGACGGAATTGAGTTTTTAATAAAAAAGAAAATAATAGTTATTCCAGATTTGGCTAATACATCTTCTGAGAAAACAGAATCAATTCCTACGTGGGTAAAAAATACTGCTGGATGGTGGGCTGATGATAGGATTGCGGATTCTGAATTTCTAGCAGGAATTTCTTTTCTTGTAGAAAATGGATTACTAATAGTTGACATATTAGAAATTGCTGAAATGACAGAGGAGGAAAAAAAAATTGCTGATAGAAATCGCTGGCAATTTGCCAGATATTTAGACAGAATTGAAAAAACTGTTAGTGATGATAAGCGTTACATTGAATATCCAAATCCAAGTGGTGATGTAATTAAGAAATTTCTAAGAGACTATATTAAATGGAATTTTGAGCAACAGATTGAAATTGGGAATAAAAGTTTTCCAAACCCAACTTATACACTGGCTGATGGGATTTACCACATGGAATACAAAATCTACATAAATAAGCAGCCTATTGGTCTTCCATTAGATCATGTTAGTACACTTGTCAATTCATTCAAGTATTGGGAAGGACAAGAATTACAAGCAAATGATGGAACCCCAGTGAAAATACATTTTGTTGTGACAGAATCAAAAATTGATGCAAATCTATGGGTCACATGGGTAGTACGTGATATTGGTGAAAATGTCTTAGGTCATGCTAATCTTGGAAAAGGCGTTATAGAAGTTGGATTGGGTGGATATGCATGCGATGGAAACTTTCAATTATTTCAAGTTGAAACTGTTGAAACTATCATGACGCATGAATTAGGACATGGTATTGGACTTAAACATACCACTGAATCAGATAGTATAATGTATCCAACAATTAAAGAAACAAATTATGCATATTGCTTGCTTGATGTTAAGTAATGGTTCAAAAGTTATTAAATAATAATAAATAAACTATCTAAAAATAAATACTCATCCAAGCGCTCTTGAATGCTTTTGTGTATGAGGTCTCTCTCCTGAATATTTTCTACGCATATGACCTGATGGTCTTCCATAAAGTAATTCTAAGAACCAACTTTCATGCTCAATCTCTTCCATAAGTATATCTTTTGCAATATCATATGTTGCAGGATCCTTGTTTTGTGTCATTTTACACACTTTAGCCCAATTTACAATCGCTCCTTGTTCTGCCTTAAGGCATTTTTCTAAAATTGCTTTTAGATCAGTAGGATTTGGTGGTAATTGTAAAAATTCACATCCTGACATTTTGATGAATGCTTGAGCGTCATTTGGTATACTACCACCTAATTGATAGATGCGCTCAAGACATGATTCGAAGTGACTTAAATCTTCTAACCGTGCATCTTCTATCACGCCTTTAATTCCCTCACCTTCTAATCCAGTGCAATGCATTCTTAGATTTGTAAAATAATAATATGCTGTAAACTCTACTGATGCGTTTGTCACTAGAAGTTTGATAAGTTTATCGACATCAATGCCGTTTTTCTTAATAATTTCCAAGCCTACTACTTTTGGCTGTTTCTGCTTGACCAAGGATTATTCTAAAATATGCTTCGATAAAAATGGATATGAAATTTTACGCACATTTCATACTATTAACCAGTATAAATGATGTAAAGTGTTTTAAAGTCAAAAAGAAAATTAAACATAAAAATTGTCAAATTTAGAACGATGTCCTGCATGTAATAAATCATCTTTGGTTATAGATGAAAATACTGGTGAGAAGTTATGCAGCACGTGTGGGGTAGTAGTTTCTGAAAATAGAGAGTCTGGAGGTCCTGAATGGAGATCTTTTGCAAATGATGGCGGAAACAAAAGTAGAGTTGGTTCTGGCACATCAATTACCATACATGATATGGGGTTATCAACAATGATTAGTCCCATAAATATTGATGCGACGGGAAAGCCACTATCATCTACAATGAAAAAATCGATTGACAGATTAAGAACATGGAATACACGTTCACAGGTGAATTCATCGTCCGATAAAAATTTACGGCAGGCATTGAGTGAAATGGATAAACTCAAAGATAAATTATCATTAAGCGACGCTGTAATTGAAAAAGCTGCGTACACTTACCGAAAAGCAAATGAAAAGAAGCTAGTTAAAGGAAGATCAGTGAATGGACTTGTGGCAGCATGTGTGTATGCAGCATGCAGAGATGCAGAAACTCCAAGAACTCTTGACGATGTCGCTGATGGAATTAATGTTAGAAGAAAAGATGTTGCAAGATGTTATAGGTTAATTTTTAGAGAACTTGATCTCAAAATACCTATTGCAGATCCGGTTAATGGAGTTGCAAGAATTGCAAGTGAAGCTGGCTTAGGTGAAAGGACCAAACGAAAGGCTATTGCACTACTAAACAAGGCTAAGAAAATTGGAATGGCTGCCGGTAAAGATCCAATGGGATTGGCGGCTGCTGCATTATATCTTGCATGTATAACCGACGGTGGAAATACAACTCAAAGAAATATTTCAGATGCATCAGGTGTAACAGAAGTTACAATACGTAACAGATGTGTTGGATTAAGACCTTTACTATAGATTAAAAGTACATAATTTGTGTACAGTGAAAAATTTATTCAATTTGTTCTAATGAATCATCTACCCTCCGTCTCATTACTAAAAACATGCCGACTGTTAATCCACATTGATATATTGAATATAGAATTATTTGAAAAACAGTTGGAACATAATCAGTAAATTTACCAAGCAATGAAACAATTAATACAATCACACTAATTGTAAATATAAAATATCTTGCAATAGGTGGAATATCTGCAAATTTAAAGATCAGAATTAAAGATATTGTCACAAAAATTCCGATTACTGCTAATACTCCAGCGTTTAATCCAAGTAAATCAATTATTAATGTGAACGCACCTTCTGGAGTTTGAGGAATTGCAAATTCTGTCATTGAAACCTTTGAAGGATCTGCAAATTTGGATATATTACCAGATGCATTAATTGCAAATAATATTAATAAAGTGATAGATATTCCTTTTGCATATTTTTTTAATTTAGGAAATTTTCTTCTGATACCCCTTGCTAAAATTGCACCTTGTAATAATCCAATTCCAAAGACAATACTAAATGTAATGAGAAAATTTTCTTCTGCAATCTGTAAAAGATCCAAACTTATCATCATATCAAATAATCAATCTTTTTTAAAGACGAGGCTTACAAATTTCAAACAAATTGGGAAACTGTAAGTGTGTGCTTGGATTATCTGTGGATTATACCAAATAAAAATAATAATTATAATTATATAGTGATCATGTATCTAACAAATTTTTTAATATACACTTGAAGGATTGAATACATGCGTGTTTTTTATTCACAGAAAACCGAATCGATAATCAAAAAATTTGAGCTGACCGACTGGAGGAAAAAAATCCAGGAATGCCTAAATGAAACACACCAGGAGCTTTCAGATAATTGGCTGCGATGTGCAATAGGTGAACGCATGAAGATTGAGGGTCGTTTTCTAGAAAATGTTAAAGATCTTACACCAGAAGCAATTAAGCTTGGATATGATTTTTCAGTTGCTATGTATGAAAGGGACAATGATGAGGCACTAAGGATAATTGAAAAAATCGAAAAGCTTCAAACTATTTGGCGAGATGAAGTATGATGCCAGGTCTGGTAGAACAGGACCCATATTTAAAAATCAAGAAACTTTTTGACGAAAAAAAAATTGATGAAATTATTAGTTATTGTCAAAAATTGCTATCAAAAGATCCTAAAAATAAAATTGCGCTCCAAAACATTAGTACGGCATATAATATGGTTGGAGGATATCATGATGCACTACGTAATTCTGAACAAATGCTAGAGATTGATAAAACTAATGAATTTGCACAAAAAAATAGAATGTTTGCGTATGAAAAACTAGAAAATCATGCTGAAGTTTTAAAATGTTGTGAACAAATACTAAAACAAAATAAGGATGATGTTGACGCACTCATTGGAAAAGGAATTGTCCTTAATAAAACAGGAAAACATAGTGATGCCATTTCTGTATATAAAAAAGTTCTAGATAATGACAAGAAAAATTTGGATGCGCTTATGAACATAGCAATAACATACAATTATCTTCAAAAATATGAGGATGCAATTACATACTATGATATGATTCAGAATATAACACAAAAATTTTCAAATATACCAATTGACAAATCAAAAGCGTTTAAAGCACTCGGAAAAACTGATGATGCATTCTTAGCAGCTCAAGGAATTACGTTGCATGAAGCTGAAAAAATAAAGATGAATGCAAAATTAAAGAATTATACCGTTCAGCATGCATTTGAATTAAAAAGATTTCACGATTCATCGCAAATGAAGTACAATGATACAAACTGATAAGATCTGGAATCAGGTAGTACATTATTACATTGATAAAAAAGGATATTCAAAAGAAGACGCAAATAAAATTGCACAGAGGATTGTCACTAGGGAGATAAATAGAAAGATTTGTCAAAATGTATCATGTAACCACTTGATAGACGAACATATTGACAAAAAGGGGCATTGTCTAGTTTCTACATGTACATGCAAAGAATTTCTCGTCGGTGGCAAGTGATGCTACATACGCTCAGGTGTAGATATTCCCAACAATGAAAATGCATTTTTGAGTGTCCTTCTATAAGTATCCACTAAGCATAATCTGGAATTTTTCAGTTCTGTAGTTTCTGCCCCATTCACGTTTACATGTTCATAAAATGATGAAAATGTTGTTGAAAGTAAGTAACAATACTTGGCAATGATTTTTGGTGAAAAATTCTTGGCAGCATCACTTACATGGACATCATACATAGAAATCACTTTTACCAATTTGGTTTCATAAGGATCTTGTAGATTTGTAAAATCTGTATCAAAATTTGGTTCTGTAGTAGATTTCTCTAAAATTCTTGACGCCCTTGCGTAAGAGTATTGTATGTAGCTACATGTGTCTCCCTCTAACTTTAACGAGTTGTTAAGGTCAAATGTGATAATCTTATCAAGATCAGGTTTTATCATCTCATACCTGATGGTTCCAATTGCAACATCCCGTGCAATTTGTATTAGTTGAGATTCGTCCAAATCATCATTACGCTTTTGAGATTCTTTGAAAACTTTTGCTTTTAGATTCTCAATTACCAAATCTGCATTGATGTAAAGACCTTTTCTGCCAGACATTTGAGTGGATTTTCCATCTATATGTGAACCAAGTGTCTTTACAGTGTCAGAACTAAGTGTAACTGATTCATATCCAAGATGTATGTAAGCAGATTCATGTTTGAATCTTGACATTAATTCAGTGATAATATTTTGAAGACGTTTTTGTCTATTGTCTATTACAGTAATCACTCTATCTCCAAAGAAATCGATCTTATCCACAGATTGAGTAGATGCAGTTAGATCATCCAACGTTGTTTCATAAAGTGGTATTTCATTCGTGGAATCATCAGTGAGCAATGCATTTTGATTATTACTTTGCATGGAATGAATCTTGTAATTGAATGGATCATCAATTATGCCAAGTTTCCAGGCAGCATATGGAATGTCTTTTGCAATGTATGTTGCAACACCGTTACTACGAACAAGAACTTTATCGTCTTCACCATCTGTAGGAATCACCCAACATCCTGCGTTATCACCAGATGATTCAAGTCTAACCAAATTATCAGATTTGAGTTTTTCAAATATTGTATTCCAAAGTTTTGAATGAATGATCTGTGATTCGAAATTGAGACAATCATAAAACACACCTAATTCCCAAACAGTCTTTAGTTGTTCATCTAAAACTTTTCTAGTTATAGTTTTCGCATATTTCGAAATTTCACTATTTTCATCTTCTATTTCCTGTAATACTTGATGGCGTTTTTCTTCTAATGATTTATCAGATTTGTATGCCTCAGTAGTCTTAACATAAATGTCATCACCGCAATAATGATCAAATTTTTTGCCATTTGGTGGTATATCTGAAAGACCGGCAAATCTAAATCCGACAATGATGTCTGCCACTTGCAAGCCAGAATCATCAATATAGTTCAAAACTTTAACATCAAAATTCACTTTTTTTAGAATTCTAGCGACTATATCACCTAGTACTACATTACGAATATGACCTATGTGTAATGCCTTATTGGGATTAACAGATGTATGCTCTACAACTATCTTTTCCTTCTTTCCAATATCCAAGAAGGGATAGTCATCATGTAATACTTGAGAAATAACATGATTATTGAAAAATTCGTAATTTATTTCAAAATTAAGATTACCTGTAGGATGTGCAGTGACACTTTTGAATTCAGAGTTTGGCTTGATCACGTATAATGAAGAAATCATTTTAGAAATGTCGTATGGATTCTGCTTTAACCGCTTTGCCAGCAAGAACGCCACATTACATGTAATGTCACCAAAACCTGGCTTGGATGAATCTACTGAAAAATTTACACTGCCATATTCCTGATTTTTTATGATCTCATTGATATCATGCCTAACTTTGCTTAGTAGTTCAAGAAATGTCATCTTACACCTATAATTCAGATGAAATCATATCTAAGCCTTCTAACACACCTTCTCCTGACTCTTTAGTTGTAACAATTCTAGCAACTTTCTTCAGATCATCGATTGAATTATTTACTGCTATATTATTTGGGATCAGATTGAAAAGAGGGATGTCTGTTTCACTATCCCCAATTGCAATTGCATCCTTTACATCACATTGTAGCATTTTTAATGCCTCTAAGAATCCAGTTCCCTTATCAATTCCCCTTGAATTGATATGAAATGCATAACCACTGTCAAACAAACCAACATTAAGTCCTTCATCATCTAAAATCTTCTGGGCTTTATTGATGTCAAATGTTCGTTCGAGTACAATTTCTGTCATTCTAGGGAAAACAGGCTTCTCTTTTATTTCTCCATCAACTCTATTTTGTAAAAATGCTAGTGCATGAACACATTCACCCTTATTTCCAATAATTTTATGCTGCATGATATCACCATGGGTAATACACCCACCATTCTCACCTACTGCCAGATGTGTCAAGCCTCCAAAAATTGATAGAAGGTATCCTTCAACTGATGATCGACCTGTGACTAAGATTATTTTATGACCGTCGTCCTTTAACTGCCTTAGTTTTTTTAATACGTCTAAATGTATGGTTCCCCAACCATTCAACGTTATTGTACCATCAATGTCAATGGCAAGAATTTTTTTGCTCAATACTGTGCTTATACATATTGGCAATAATATATGAAGTGTATTAAATGAGATAAAAATAGGTGGAGTAATGGGGATTCCAGAAAAGATCAAAGCAATTCAAGATGAAATTCACAGAACACAGTTAAACAAAGCTACAGAGCATCACATAGGCATTCTTAAGGCAAAAATTGCCAAACTAAAACGAGAGCAAGAAGCTATTGCTATAAAAAAGAGTTCAAAAAAATCAGATGGGTTTGATGTTAAACGAACTGGAGATGCAACAGTTGTAATCATTGGTTTACCAAGTGTCGGAAAATCTACTTTGCTTAACAAATTAACAGGCTCAAAATCAGCTGTTGGTGCATACCAGTTCACTACGTTAACTGTTGTGCCAGGAGTACTAGAACATCGAGGCGCAAGAATTCAGATGCTTGATTTGCCTGGAATTATCAAAGGTGCTTCAAGCGGTAAGGGTTTAGGAAGAAGAATTTTGTCAGTGGCAAGGAGTGCAGATATTGTATTACTTGTACTAGATGTGTTTCAACCATATCATGAGGATGTCTTGATTAATGAATTAAACAATATTGGGCTTAGACTTAATCAGGAGCCACCAAACATAGTGATTGAAAAATCCACAACTGGAGGCATCGCAGTGGCGCAGCAAGTAAAATTGAAAAAAATGTCAGAAAAACTTCTTAGAGACATTCTTAATGTGTACGGTTATACCAGTGCACGAGTTGTAATACGTGAAGATATTAATTCTGATCAACTTATTGACTTTATTGCAGGAAACAAAACGTATGCAAAAGCAATAACAATATTAAATAAGATTGATCTAGTTGATGATAAATTTCTCAAGAGTGTATCAAAGAAAATTAAAACAAAATTCATTCCAGTTTCTGCTGATACAGAGATTAATATTGCAAAACTGAGAGATCGAATTTATGATGAACTGAAATTTATCAGAATATATCTGCGGCCAAAAGGAGGAAAAACAGATTACAAAGAACCTCTAATAACTAGAAAAGATAACTCGGTGCTAGATGTTTGTAATCAATTACATAGAAATATGAGAAAAGATTTTAGATTTGCTCATGTTTGGGGTAAGAGTGTAAAATTTGGTGGACAGAGAGTTGGATTAAATCATATACTACAAGATGAAGATGTGTTAACAATAATTAAAAAGAAATAATCATTAAAAATAATGCTGTTAAAAAGAAAATTTTATGAAAGAGAGACAGTAATTGTTGCAAAACAATTACTTGGAAAAAAAGTGACACGACGAATTGGAACGAAAGATCTTTCAGGTATTATCACAGAAACTGAAGCCTATAGAGGAAACGATGATCCGGCAAGCCATGCTGCAATTAAGATGACTGAAAGGAATAAACTAATGTTTGGGCAAGTTGGTATATCCTATATTTATTTCACATATGGAATGTATTTCATGTTTAACATTGTAGCTAAAAGTAAAAAGCAGGATGCTGGCGCAGTGTCGATTCGTGGACTATATCCACAAAATGGAGTCAATATTATGAAAAAAAATAGGCAGATTGAAGATGTCAAAAAACTTGCAAATGGACCTGGTAAACTCACACAAGCCTTTGATATCACCATGAATCATTATGATCATGATCTGACAAAAAAATCAGAATTGTATATCAGCGATGGAATAAAAATTAAAAAAACTACTCAAAAACCTAGAATTGGAATTTCAAAAGGGCTAGATAAACATTGGAATTTCAGCTTTAATACAAATGACTATTTCTGATCGTCGTCGTCATCTTCTAGTGTCCATGGAAGAAATCGTCCTAATACACGACTCCAATCTAAACGAAGCATGAGTAGAACTATAGCAGTCATTGCAACCCCAAATCCAATAATTCCAATCAATATAGGAGTTGGATCTTCAAGGTCATCAGTTGATGATATACCAAAACTCTCAAATATTGGATCTATCATTGTACCGCTCATATAATGTGATAGGATTACAATTACATAACATAAAACCAACTTACCAGTTAATGTAGCAACAAAGAATTTTCTAGGATTGTATTTTGCCAGACCTAATGGAACATAGACTAAATCATCAGGAATTGGTGTGGCTGCTGCAACAAATGCAGCACCTGCACCATACCGTTTTACTAATTTTTGAAAAGGAAGCATTCGTTGTTTTGTCTTTTCTGAAATAATTTTTCTGCCTCCATAACTTGCGTAAAAAATTATCTGCTTAGCAAGAGTAGATGTGACTGCTGCCACAATGGCAAGAATGTGAATGTTAAACTGATCTCCCACTGCCATTGTTATTAGTAAGATGAATGATGGGATTGGAACGAATGGAATGAGTGAACCAAAAAAGCTCACTATTGTGAGACCTATATACCCAACTTCAGAAGAAAAAAACGGAAAAAAATCCCAAATATCCAATAGAATAAGATTTCGTCATCACTATGAAAAGATATCTAATAATCACTAAAATAATCCAAAAACCAGATTCTAATAAATGGCTGAAAATGTAAATTATGAAATTGCTGATTTAATTTCAAAGATTAGTCCATATATCAGATTTGTAGGTGTTATCAGTAAAACTGGTCAACTACTAGCAAACCGTAGACGGGAAGATTTGGAGCCATTGCTAGACCAAAAAAGTACATTGTATCAATTTGCACAGATTGCTATCAAGACAGAATTGGAAGAACAATTCGATGAACAGTTAGGTGAAACTGAATTTGTTTGGGAAGAAAGGACTAAAGTACAGACTATTGCATTTTCTGTCGCTGGAAAAAGAGTATGGATTACAATTGATAAAAATGTAATACGAACTGAAATATTGCGAATAATTGATTCATGTTTGCCTGTTGTAAAGCGTTATTCATAAAGCCAACATAAAACATAACCACGCTTTGTCTTAATTTTAGGTGGATCTTTTTTACATTTCTCCATAGCGTCAGGACACCTATCATAGAATTTACATCCTTCTTCCGGATTTACCAAATTTGGAGGAATTCCGGGGATAAATTTTGGTTTTGTATCTTTTGTTAAGACAGGAATTGACTCTAACAGACCTTTTGTGTACGGATGTTTGGGTTCAAGAAAGATTTCAGAAGAATCTCCAAATTCAACCATTCTACCACCATACATAATTCCAATTTTTTCTGCAACTTCAGATAACACCGCTAAATCATGTGAAATGAGCATGAAGGTTATTCCATCTTTTTTCAGTTTTTTAAACAGATTGAGAATCTGTGCCTGTATCAAAACATCTAATGCTGTAGTTGGCTCATCTGCTATCACAAATTTTGGCTTTAGTAGTAATGCCATTGCAATAATTACACGCTGCTTCATTCCACCACTTAGTTCATGTGGATACTTTTGTAGAATATTTTTTTCTAAATTTACAGATTGAAGTGAATTAAGAATAGTCTTTTCAAAATTATCGTTAAAACCATGCTCTTTGAGAATTTCAACAAACTGTTCTTTTATAGTAAAAACTGGATCCAGTGAATTCATGGCGCCCTGAAACACCATAGTGATATCCTTCCATCGGTGTTTTTTATTAAACTCCGAATCTGAGATTTCTAAAAACGATGTTCCGTCGAAGATTATTTTACCAGAAACTATCTTTCCATTTGACACCATTCTGATTAATGACAAACCAAGTGTACTCTTTCCACACGCACTTTCCCCTGCAATTCCTATTGATTCACCTTTTTCTAATGAAAAACTAACATCCTCTAATGCATGAACACTTCCATTTGATGTATTATAGTGTGTAGTCAGATTCTCAATGGAGATGAATGTCATGATTGGTCTACTCTTGAGATATGTAGAAAATAACACTAACATCAGTTCTAATCTCTTCATCGCCTGACATTATTGGTGCAGATTTCATAGATTCAGTAAATCCATCAAATGATGCACGTATTGGACTATCATAATATGGCATCATGTTATCGTGTATGATCACAGATTTTACTCCAACAATTTTTTGTTTTAATGGAACAAGTGCTTTTTCTGCCTTTTGTGTTGCATCATTAATCGCATCAGCAATTAGACCATCAGCGATTTTTTGCAACTTATCTTCTGACAATTGAAATGAGACATTGTCAACACGATTTGCGCCAGAAGAAACTGCAATATCAATTATGTTTCCAGCAGAATCAATTTTGTCAGTTTGTATAGATAAAATGTTAGATACATGATACCCAATTAAAATTTGTTGATAGTTATCATTAGAATCCTTTATGCTATCATACAACGGATAAATTCTAAAATTTGATGTTTGGATGTCATCTTCAGAGATTCCATAACTAGTTAATGAAGAAATAACAGAATTTAGCAAATTGGAATTGTTCAATAATGATTCATTTGCGGTTTGTGATTCAGATTCTACTCCAAGAACCACGATTAGTGTGTCAGGGTTTGAAGAAGCAGTTGCACTACCAGTGACAGAAATTGTTTGCTCTGAAGGATCATATTTTTCCAACCAATGCGTGATTAACTCATCCGATATTTCATAATCAGTATTTTGAGATACACCTTGGTTTTCAATCTGTGTTAATGTCACTGCGAACGCCAGAACTAAGATTACGCCAATGATTACCGCAAAATTAATTCTATTGTCCATGTCATACCTAAGAAAAATAGCATGTTATATCATCTTTGGTGCTAAGTTTTTACGTGAAACAATATCCAACAATACTATGGACATTACAAGGTCACATCTAATAGAAGATCTTAGTCCATCCATGGATGGACAAGATGTGATTTTTGGCGGATGGATAGTGGATCTTCGTAAGCTAGGGAAAATGGCATTTCTAACAATACGTGATGTCACAGGAATGTGTCAAGTGATAGTAAAGGGCGAATCGATGGATTTACTCGAGGGGCTAAATAGACAAAGTGTAGTAAGAGTTTCTGGTAGAGTTCAACCAAGCAAGGCAAATGACTTTGACTTTGAGATTGCAGCTCATACAATAGATATACTTGCAAAAGCAGAATATCCACTTCCAATAGACCCAATTGGAAGGCTTGAGAGTGATATAGACAATCGCCTAAATTCAAGAGCGCTTGATATGAGAAATCAAAAAACCGCATCAATATTCAAGTTAAGACACAGTGTGTTAGCATCCATCAGAGAAACATTAACTAAAAAAAAATTTATCGAAATTACAACACCAAAAATTATTGGTAGTGCAAGTGAGGGAGGAGCAAACCTTTTTGGATTAGAATATTTTGGAAAACAAGCATATCTTGCACAAAGCCCACAATTATACAAAGAACAAATGACGATAGGGCTAGAAAGGGTATTTGAAATTTCGTCATTTTATAGGGCAGAGAAGTCACATACTGGAAGGCATCTAAGCGAATTTACCAGTGTAGATATTGAAGCTGCGATGATGGACTATACTGATGTAATGGATATTTTAGAATCAATCGTACTGGATGTATTCAAAAATACATCAGAAAAATGTAAGATTGAGCAAGATGAGATTGGTCATAAAATTGAGATTCCAAATTCACCATTTGAAAGAGTGACATATACTCAAGCTTTAGATGAGCTAAATTCTGCAGACATAAAACTAGAATTTGGAGAAGACCTATTAGATTCCCACCTAAGAACATTAGGTGAGAAGCATTCTGGATTTTTCTTTTTAACGGACTGGCCAATGAAACTCAAACCATTTTACATTCATGAAAAAGATGGTGATCCAACTCTTTCACGCTCTTTTGACTTGCAATATGGATATTTGGAATTATCATCTGGTGGTAGACGTTTACATGATCCTGAGCAACTAAAAACCAGATTAAAAGATCAGGATCTGGATCCTACAAGTTTTGAAGAGCATCTCAAAACATTCGGTTGGGGAATGCCACCACATTCTGGTTGGGGAATGGGATTGGATCGACTAATGACAGTTCTAGTTGGAATTGATAATGTTCGAGAAGTGGTCCTATATCCAAGAGATCCTGACAGATTAAAACCCTAGATAATTGGCGTAGCAAACACAATTGGATATCCATCTGGATCACGTACTTGAAAATATCTCTCTCCCCAATCTGCATTTGTAGGCTTTGTCTCAAATTTTCCTAGTTTAGAAACAGTATCATCATTTTTCAGGTAGTAATATAATGCATCAACATCATCTGTATGAAAAATAATTCTGCATGAATCCTGGTTCCAGAACCTTGCGCTCAGCAGTTCATCTGCTTTTTGTTTGCTTGAGATTTTTTCTATATTCAAAAACATATCTGGTGATTCACTAATTTTGAAGGTGGTAAAATTTGAATTTGGTCCTCCATATGACAATTCAGATTTTGGTATACTAGAATAGAACATGCATGATTTTTTCATGTGTTTTGTAAATATTGTAATTGCAGAGATTTTTGTCACTTTCATGATATAGTAATTAGATTGAAATTATTTCAAGTTTTGAGTCACTATCAATACCAAATGTATCAACGAAACCTGATGTGACTTCAAGTACATATTTTGCATTATCAGCTGATATACCATCTGAAGTACAACTCATAACTTCTAGTGGCGTTTTACATGGTAATACATCTTTAAGAATTTCAACAACATTTCCGTTCTGATCAAACCAGATGATATCAAGATTAAATTGCATGTTGAGCATCCACATGGATCTTTCTCCGGGCTCATCAAAGACAAACAACATTCCTTGATCATATGATAAAGTATCTTGGAACATTAAACCACGTGTTTTACGTGGTTCAGTGTCTGCAATCTGAACTTCAAGAAATTTCTCATCCAGTTTTATTGTACCTAATGGAAAATTTACTTGTTCTAGTTTTACTTCCGATGGCATGGAAACAATTCCTGCAACACCAACAATAACAGCGGCAATTCCAATTGGAATTAGAACCTGAAGTCGTGTTGGCATGAATTATGATATCTCAAACATGATAAAAACTAAGATGCTCATGTAGTTCTAAAATTGTTAATTGAACTAATTGTCTCTTTTGTATGCTCGCCAATATCTTTCAATGTAGAACCATTGTATTTTTTATCTAGATAGCGTCCAGCCAATATCATTGGGGCTCCAACGACACATGTGACACCAGTTGGTTCCGGAATCCATAACATAATAAATCCAAGTTTTTGCATCTTCTTGCCAGGTGCTGATGCCCGATTCAGTGCACTAAGTGATGTTGCTGTTTTTTTATCATCTAAACTTGATATGCCAGAATAAAGGTTTGAACGACGTTTTGCAGATTCCCCCATTAGTCTAAGTCGTTTTATTCTTTCTTGTAATTTATCTACCATTTTATTCTGGTCATGAAAAAAATAGTTAAAATTCAGTGATCAAAATGAATTACATTCAAGTCAAGATTTGATAACAAAAATTTGAAATTTATATCAAAGAATGTTCTGGGCAAATAGATTGGCAAAAAAATCATCAAAGAGACTGGATTCAATAAAGGCTGCACACAAATTAGAAAAACCAGACTCCACCAGAATGGAGGACTATCTAGAAGTAATATCTGAATTAGTTGATATGAAAGGTTATGCTACAACACTTGATATTTCTAGATACATGAATGTTAGTGCACCAAGCGTCACAAAGATGCTAAAACGTTTAGATGAAAATGAATACTTAGAGTATGAAAAATATCATGGGATAAATCTAACAAAAAAGGGAACACAATTAGCTTCTACAATACGCCAAAAACATAGTATACTACTAGAATTTTTTGAAATTCTAGGCATTGGAAAAGATATTGCGAATCAAGATGCTGAAGGAATTGAACATCATTTGAATCCAAAGACAATTAAACAATTAAGAAAATTTATGACATTTTTAAAATCAAACCCAAAGTTTAGAAATGATTTTAACAGTTTTTAAGAAAAATCTCAATATCGTTTTTTGAATTTACGTCTCTTGAGAAAAGTTTACCATCTGATGACCGTTTTAGGATCTTTATGTGTCCCTTTCTATTTATTTTGGAAGAAAGTAAAAATTCACTATTGGAAAAAATTTCTGCAACATTTCCAGAATATTCTCTCCCAACATCTAATACCAGAGCAGTCCTAGACTCTGAGAAATCAAATGGTAGTGCATAACTGACTACTGAATCTGAATTTTTTTCTTCTACATCGATGTGTAAGTTTAATTCATTTTCAAGATCTTGGATTGTATTCCCATTTCTTCCAATTAAGGCTGGGATCGATTCTTTTGAAACAAAAACTCGGATTCTAGATTCGCTTAGAAACTCCACTGTTGGATTTGAATCAAACCTACGTATTATGTCAATAATTTTTTTTTCTGCCAGTAACTCCATTCCATTTTTTTTGTTTTTTTTGTTTTTTTTAGATACTGGCATAATGACGTTCTCTTCACCAAATGTGTAGATTTCATACTCTAATTCACCAGTTTCAAAATCACAGATATCAATTACTGGTCTTGCTAGGTCTTGTTCTACCATTCCTGATGGAACTTTTACTTGAAATTCTAATTCATACACCTTGGTAATTTCTCCATCTTTAACAAAGACGACAGTATCCAATATACTTGGAATTATCCCGAGTTCAATTTTTCCAATAAATCGTTGAATTGCATCTAATGGTGTGTTAGCATGAACCACGCCAACCATTCCAACTCCTGTTAATCTTAGATCACTAAAAGTTCTGAAGTCTTCTCGTCTTCGTACTTCATCAAATATTGTATAATCTGGTCTAACCAAAAGCAGGACATCTGCAGAATTTTCAAAACTACCATCTAGCCTAGTATACTGAGTGATTCCAGAATCAACCTGTAGATCACGAGGAGACTCAAATGTTTTGACAATCTTTCCATTCCTATTGTAAAAATTTGCAATTCCAGATGCAAGTGTACTTTTTCCAGACCCTGGTGCACCTGATATCAGAATTCCTTCAGCCTGTTTTTCTAAACGAGACATTAGTTTTTCAGATATGCTATAGTCTTCCAATGACATATGCTTTATAGGGTGAACAATTGTGATCTCTAAAAGTTCAGAAAATGGGGGTCTTGTGATTGCAATACGATAATCTCTGTATTGTATTACCAGTGCACCAGGTTTTGATATCTCCGTATTTCCAAGTGTCTCATCATCTATTGAATTAAGAATTTGAGATACAATTATCTCAAGATAATCTCTATCAAGTGTCTTTTCTCCAACCTCAACTAGTTCAAAATTTCCAGGTTTGCCTTTCTTTCCAAGAGGTTTCTGATTTTCTTTTAGATGAATACTCATTGTTATAGGATCAAAGAATTTTAAAAATTCTAAATTCTGTGTGTCAGACATATGAAGATTTAGCCACAGGTTCTATTATGTGATTCTTTTGGTACTGCATATGAGATATCTAAGATTTTTAATCAAGGAACGAGATGGGTTTATGTTAGATTGCATCAATTAGAAAAAATTGCAGAGGCAGTGAGAAGTTGCACTAATTGCAAATTGTGTGAAACTAGAACTAATGCGGTTCCAGGAAAAGGTAATTTTGATGCGGATGTGATTTTTGTAGGCGAGGCTCCTGGCAGAAATGAAGATATCCATGGTGAACCATTTGTAGGTGCTGCTGGAAAAAGACTCGATGCAATTTTAGCAGACACTGGAATTGATAGAAAAGATGTCTATATTACAAACATTGTAAAATGCAGACCTCCAAGCAATAGACTCCCATCAAAAGTAGAGGAACTAGCTTGTATTGATTTTATTAACCAAGAAATTGAGATAATCAGTCCTAAGATCATCTGCGTTATGGGGAATACTGCATATGGTACACTTCTTGGAGGAAAAGAAATTACGAAAAATCATGGTAAAATTATTGAAAAAGGTGGAAAAAAGTTTTTCCTCACATTTCATCCTGCTGCAACAATTTACAATCAGAATCTTATTGATGAATTAAAGAAAGATTTCAAGAAATTAGCCGAGTTTTTGAGAGAGAACGGTGAGGAGAAACAGTATGAAGAAAGACGATGTGACTTTTGCATGACTAAGACAAAACACGAGGTTGTAGTCATGCCAAAAATCGTGACGAGGAAGAGAAAATGGTTATTCAAATGTACAGAATGTAATCATGAAAGATGGCTTCAACCATACAGAACTGTTGCAGAAAGTCTCTACTAGTATAAATGACTCTGAAGTTCTATTTGTTCCTCAGATGAAATAATTCCTTTTTTTGCAAGTATTTCTAACATATCTTTGAACAACTGTTTTTGTTCTTCTGACATACCACCTGTTGGTCCTTTATCACCTGGTGGACCTGGTGGACCGCGTGGACCTGCAGCACCAACTGGACCTTGAGAACCTCTTGGACCTGCTTCGCCTGATGGACCTGGAGAACCTTGTGGACCTTGTTCACCTTGTGGACCCTGAATTCCTTGTGGACCACGTGGACCTTTATCACCAGTTAGTCCTTGCGGACCTTGATCACCCTGTGGTCCCTGCGGACCTCTGTCTCCTGATGGTCCTGGTGGACCTGTAATTCCTTTGTCACCTGATGGACCTTGTGGACCACGTGGACCTTTATCACCACCTGGACCAGTAATTCCAAATTTTCCTTTCTCACCTTGCGGACCTTGTGGACCTGGAGCTCCTTTGTCACCTGGTGGACCTGTAATCCCTTTGTCACCTTTTTCTCCATGTCCACCTGGAACTCCTTTGTCACCTTGAATTCCTGGTGGTCCTGTTGAACCTTTATCGCCTTTATCACCACGTAAACCTGTTAATCCTTTATCGCCTGGTGGACCCTGTTGACCAGTTTCACCTTTTCCGCCTTTGAGTCCACGTTCACCTTGTTCACCTTTATCGCCTTTATCACCAGTTAATCCTTTGTCTCCTTTATCGCCTTTAATACCGATTGGACCTGGTGAACCCTTATCACCTTTGTCGCCTTTATCACCAGTGACACCTTTCTCCCCTTCTACACCTTTATCACCTGATGGACCTTTGTCTCCTTTATCACCAGAAATTCCTTTATCCCCTTTGTCACCTTGTTCACCGGGTGGACCTTTATCACCAGTTAATCCAATTCTTTTTGTAGTCTTTGGTTTGTGACTTGATTTGGTAGTTGACTGCGTTTCAGATTTCATTGATGGAGGAACCTCAAATTCAAACAATGAGCCAATAGGAACAAATTGATCTGTCACAACAATCCATAGATTAGTAAACGAAGTAATTGATTCAGGAAGTGGATTCATTTCAGAACCCAAAGTTTCAACAAAGAATCCATTTTTTACATTCAAATGAAAATTTCCTTTCCAAATAGATGAAAACGATTTATTCTCAATCTCAGATGATGATGGCTTTTTATCAGTGATAGCTATCTCTACCTCAAAAACTCCGCTTTTTTGTGGATATGGTGATTCACCAGTCACTTCAAAATGTAAAAAAGAACTCATAACCGAATTTGTTATAATCTTCTATTTATTTAGATTTTCGAATTATAGATACAGTCAGGCGTCGATTTTGGGAATACTATTTATCTAGAAAAATCTCAAAATAATCGTAATGAGTGAAGATAATTTCAAAAAAGAAGACACGTCACTGAAAACTAAAGGGGACACTTCGTTAACTAACGCTGATTATCAGCGTAACAAACTTTTCAGAAAAGGCATCTTATACATGGCTGATGAGAAACTAGAAGAGGCTTGTAGAAGTTTTGAGCTGATTCTGAGGGCTGATCCAAATGATGTTGATGCAATGTTAAAGTTGGGTTACTCAAGATTTCATTTAGAAGACTATACTGAAGCAATCCGAGTTTATGATAAAGTGTTAGATATAGATATCACAAATTCAGAAGCATGGAATTTAAAATCACTTGTTAACTATGAAAAGAAAAATTATGCTAAAGCATTAGACTGTGTAGAAAAAGCATTAGATTCTGATCCAACATATGCAATGGCATGGTACAACAAATCATGTTATCTTTCAATGCTGAATCAAGTTTCAGAATCGATTGATTCACTAAAGCGTTCTATTGAAATTGATGTTAAAAATGCAAGAAGGGCAGTAAAAGACAAAGATTTTGTTAATGTGAGAGCTGAAGAGGGATTCAAAAACATTATTGAAGTTGTTGTTATAGAATCTCTTAGGCAGGGTTATCATACAATCGGTGCAATTGTTTGGACTACATTTTTGAGTAAAGAAGATGCTTTAAAATCATTAAATGAATTAATAGTAAAAGGATTAGTTGTAAAGAATCAAAAAAGACAGGACTTAAGATCAATGATTGATGTGTATGATCTTATACCGGAAATGGCAAAGAAGCTTGGTCAAAAGAAACGTGGTTTGCTAGGAACAAAATCATCAAAAAAACTTACTGTACCAATAAAAAATTTAAAAGAAATTGGTATGGCAATACAAGTTGCAAAATCATCAATTGAACAAGAAGATGGCAATAAAACAATTAATGCGCTTGACACATTCATTGACACAGCAAAATGTGGTGAACAGATGATTGAGGAGTTTTTAGAAGAACATAGAGAAATCAGACTTTATAAAGTTCGCATAAATGACAAAGGAGTAGAATTCCTAATAGATAACAAGAAAAAAATGCTTGGGTTTTTTGAAGATTTAGAAATTAAAGTTACAAAAAAACTACGTACCAGTATTCCACAAAATTAATCTAGGTCCAGGACTCCTTGTCCTTCTTAAAAACACGAACACCGTCAATATATGCAACATCCTTTTCTTCAAACACAGTATGCCATTTTCCGTTATGTGGAA
>CAYQPZ010000014.1:0-21253 GCA_964419505.1 uncultured Candidatus Nitrosopelagicus sp.
CACATCATTACCTGTTGATAAATGGAACATTGATGTATGTATGACTGGTGCACAGAAAGCAATTGCTGCGCCACCAGGAATTTCTCCAATATCTGTAAGTGCTAAAGCTAAGAAATACATGATTGAAAATCCACCACCAACAATGTACTTCAACTTGGCAAGATATTTCAAATATTATGAAGAATCTAAACATACACCTTTCACTCCTGCGCTACCTTTACTTTATGCATACAGAGAAGCATTATCCATCATATTGGAAGAAGGACTAGAAAATGTCTTTAAACGTCACAAGACTTGCTCTGACGCATTATACGCTGGCTTGAGTGCAATTGGATTAACCCCATTTGCAAAAGAAGAAGATCGTTCAATCACAATTATTGCTTTAAATTATTTAGATGGATTAGAAGACAAAACTTTCAGAAACACACTTGCAAACAAATTCAAAGTTTTAGTAGCAGGTGGATTTGGAAATCTGAAAGGTAAAGTTTTCCGAGTTGGTTGTATGGGTGAAGTTAGTCCATATCATGTTATGAGAACAATTTCTGCAATTTCATCAACTTTGGCAATGATGGGTTATGATACAGATGCCCAAGCAGGTCTAAAAACTGCTGAAGAAAAACTAACACCACTTGATACCCTTTAACTTAATATAAGGAAATTCAAAATCGACTACGTTGACATTCAAAAAAGGACAACTAATTTTACTTGATTATACTGCAAAGATAAAAGATAATGGTGAAATTTTTGAGACAACCATAGAAGATGAAGCAAAAAAACATTCTTTACATGAGCCTAACGTAAAATATATGCCAAAATTAGTTTCAGTAGGCGAAGGGTGGGTATTAAAAGGATTAGACGATGCACTTTTGGAAACTGTAACTGGTGACAAAAAAACAATTGAAGTTTCGCCTGACAAAGGATTTGGTGCAAGAGATAAGGGCAAAGTAAGAATGATTCCTTTAAGAAAACTTGGAGAGGATGCTGAAAAAGTTTCAGTTGGTGATACAGTAGAAATTGATAACAAAAAAGGGATAATACGATATATTGGATCTGGAAGAGTACAGATAGACTATAATCATAGGTACGCAGGAAAGACCATTCTATATGACATCAATATTGTAAAATCACTTGATTCTGACGATGATAAAATTTCTGAAATTCTAAAATCACGTCTTCCAATTGAAAATGAAAAGATCATATACAAAAAGAATGGAACTGCAGTAGACATTACAATACCTGAAGAAATTTTTCGGGCAGATGGTCTTGCAATAATAAAACACTTCACTCAGACTGATCTCTTTAAATTTACTCCATCCTTGACAAAAGTAAATTTTGTTGAAACATACGAAAACAAGCAACCACCAAAACCTAAATCTGAAGAAAAACCAAAATCGAAATAACTACAAGACCTTTGTACTTTTTGCCAGTTTTAAAGCCATATTTTCAGTCATTTTTATTTCTTTTAGAATAGTATATCTTTCAGGCCTTAATGATTGTGCTATCCTTAGTGCCTTGGTAAGAATTTTTGGCTTTAGACCAATTTCTTTTGCAGAAGTTGGTGCACCAACACTCTTCAGAGTTTTTACAATTTTTTTCCAATCCTGCCCCTGTAGTTTTGCAATCATTATAGAACCAATTCCACATTTTTCTCCATGTAACCCAATTCCATATTCTAAATGATCTACAGCATGTGAAAAAAGATGTTCTGCACCAGAACATGGTCTACTACTACCTGCAATGCATGATGCGACACCTGCACTAATTAATGCCTCTACAATAACTCTGACGTCTAAACCATTTTTTGAAAAAGATGATGCACTTTCAACTAGGATTTTCGCACTCATTGATGCCAAATCCGCAGAGTATCTACCATAATATTCACCAGTCTTATCTCTACCTAACTGCCAGTCTTTTACTGCAGTTATTTTTGCCATTAAATCACCACAGCCACTAGCTATCAATTTTTTTGGGGCACGTTTTATGATATCCACATCAACAAAAACACCTAGAGGAGCAGTAGCTACCAATGAGTGTGGTTTTTCACCACGAATTGATACAAATGGACTTGCTATTCCATCATGTGATGCAGATGTTGGAATACTTACAAATGGAATATTAAGATTAAACGAACAAAGTTTTGCAACATCAACAGATCGTCCTCCTCCCAAACCAATTATTAGATCACTTTTATCACTTCGAACTTTTTTTTCCATGTCTTTTAGTGTACTAACGTGATTAGAAGTTGCCAGATGCCAGATACCTCTTATCCTTGATTTTTTTAATGAATCATCAATTTTACTTCCAATTATTCTTCTAACATTTTTCCCCGAAATTATAGATATTTTCTTTGGTTTACTAAGAGATTTCACAAACTCACCAACACGATCAATATTTTTCTCACCTACAACAATTTGGCGTGGAAGTTCCATAGTATGAGATGTTGGGAGATTTTTTTTCTTTACACTCATTATTTGACCACAATCACAAAGTTATTTAAAAGGGTGCTATACTATTAATACTATCTCAAAAGAGGTATTTTATGTCCACTAACGTTGAAGAAAAAATATTACATGGAACAACTACTGTAGCAATTAAAGTAAAGGATGGGGTTGTTCTTTGCGCTGATATGAGAGCAAGTGCTGGATACTTTATTGCAAACAATAATACAATGAAAATTCAAAAAATTGAGCGACATGCTGGTTTAACATTAGCTGGTGGTGTTGCAGACGCACAAAATATTGTTGACGTCTTACGATATCACGCAAACCTTCATAGAATTCAAAGAAACGAACCAATGGCAATTAGTTCACTTGCAAGATTAACGTCTTTGATGTTCCACCAGAATAGAGGTTATCCCTTTATCGCAGATATTTTAATTGGTGGTTATGACGAAACTGGTCCAGCATTATTTAACATAGATATGTTTGGTTCAGTAGAAAAGAAAAATTATGTGACAACTGGAAGCGGTTCTCCAGTTGCATATGGACTACTGGAAGATGAGTACCGTGATGATCTTTCACTTGAAGAAGCAAAAATTGTTGCTTTACGTGCAGTAAAAGCAGCAATTACTAGAAACATTGGAACCGGTGATGGAATCAATATAGCATTGATTGACAAAGATGGATTCCGTCTTTTAACAAATGAGCAAAAGAAAGCTGTAATCAAACTTTAGATAAATTGCAAAATAAACAACAGCAAGAAATTCAATCTAGCCAAAGCATAATGGCAATCATACTGAAAAGTATACCCAAAGATGCAAATGTCACAAAGATTGCATATGAGGGTCCCCGTATTGCACTATATACAAACAAACCTCGTTATCTAATGGAAAACAACGAGATCATTTCCAATCTTGTTAATGTTATTAAAAAAAGAATTGTCGTACGTACAGATGAAAAAATTAGAAAGTCTGAAGAAGACGCTCGAAAAATCTTAGATAATGCAGTTCCTCCAGATGCCGGGCTAGAGGCTACGTTTTTTGACACAGCTATTGGTGAAGTCTCAATTGAACTAAAAAGACCTTGGTTGTGTCAAAGGGATGCAACAGAATTCAATCATGCTGAAGTCACTGAGAATACTGGATGGAAACTTAGAATAAAAAAAGCAACAACAAAGCCATCAAATACAATCAAAACCATAAATTACCAGCTTAAAGTATCATCAGCAGATCGTGCAAAACAGCTAAAGTTAGTAGGCGATGAGATCTTTCGTCCACGTTTGGTACAAAAATCTGAGGTTTCATTACTTACATTGGGAGGTTTTGGTCAGGTAGGACGCTCATGTATGCTTTTGATTACTCCAGATAGTAAGGTCTTGATTGATTGTGGTATTAATCCTGGAGCAAGAAATCCATCAGAAGCATATCCTAGACTAGATTGGGCAAACATAACACTGGATGAACTTGATGCAGTAGTGATTGGACATGCACATTTGGATCATACCGGATTTCTACCAGTACTCACAAAATATGGTTACAAAGGGCCAATATACTGCACTGAGCCCACTCTACCAATGATGAATCTAATTCAACTTGATGCTATCAAAGTTGCAGGTGCACAAGGAAGAACACCAATGTATTCTGAAAGAGACGTTCATCAGATAATGAGACAAACAATCCCATTGCGTTATGGTACTGTCACTGATATTTCACCAGACATAAAACTAGTTTTGGCAAACGCAGGTCACATTCTGGGATCTGCATCATGTCATTTTCACATTGGAAACGGTGATCATAATTTTGTATATTCAGGTGATATTAAGTATGGAAAAAGTATGTTACTGGAAAGTGCCAGAACAAACTTTCCTAGAGTTGAAACGCTATTAATAGAAAGTACATATGGCGCAAAAGAGGATATACAGCCAACAAGAGAAGAGGTAGAATCAGCATTTATCAAATCTGTAAATGAGACACTTTCTCAGGGCGGAAAAGTTCTAATACCTATTCCAGCAGTTGGTCGTGCACAAGAATTGATGATGGTAATTGACAAGTATATGAAATCAGGTCAGATGACAGAGTCCTCTGTATTTATGGAAGGAATGATTCAAGAAGCAACGGCAATTCATGAAGCACATCCTGAATATTTAGAGCGTACATTACGGCAAAAGATATTAGAAACTGATGATAATCCATTCGACTCTGAATATTTTACAAATATTGAACATGCAGATGGTAGAGAGGAGCCATTACGAGAAGATTCTCCATGTATAATTATTGCAACATCAGGTATGCTTGAAGGAGGTCCAGTATTGGAATATTTTAGAAATCTTGCTCCTGACAAAAAAAATAAGATTCTTTTTGTATCATATCAAGTTAATGGCACTCTTGGAAGAAGAGTTATGGACGGCGCAAGACAAGTGTCAATTCTAGGTAAAGAAGGAAAAGTAGAAGTTGTAAGTATTAATTGTGCAACTGAGAAACTTGAGGGATTTAGTGGTCATAGTGACTATAACCAACTAATGTCTTATGTCCATCGATTACGTCCTAAACTCAGAAGAGTTTTAGTCAATCATGGGGAGAGACGAAAATCAGAAAATCTTTCTGCATCAATTCGAAGAATGTATCATGTGACTACTCATTATCCCCAGGTTCAAGAAGCGATCAAATTATTTTAGATCGTAATCTGGCTTCCAAATTTTTACACTTGTGGGAGTTACAATAATTCTCTCTTCACCAAGGCGTGCAATATCAGCTCCGGAATTTCTTGCTATCACATAAAGCTCTTCAATGACCTTTCTCAACTTTTCAACATCTTTTTGCGCTAAAGGGGTCACTCTAAGTATGAGAATCATTCCTTTTCTGACATCCTCTTTTATGGAATGCAAATCACTTGGATCACGAATGGTGATTGCCTTCAAATACGTTGTATTTTCCTGTTTTTGCACGGTTGTACGCGATCAAACTCCTCATAAAGTCTTTTGATCTAAAAAAAGTTTACAAGATTTTTTTGTGCGTAATTACCCTAAATCATAGTATCTAAAGTGTTAGAAGTTCTTTTGTAAATTTGTGTAGTAAAAATGGTTTTTCTTCTTTTACAATTAAGGAATCCTCAATTCTTACTCCGAATTTTTTTGGAATGTAAATTCCAGGTTCTACTGTTATTGCCATGTTGTTTTGTAATCTTGTTGTACTTTTTGGTCCAATTGTTGGCAATTCGTGTACATCAAGACCTATTCCATGACCAGTTGAGTGAATAAAATATTTTCCATAATTAGAATCAGCAATAAGGTTTCTACATGCATCATCAACAGATTTACAATTTATTCTTGGTTTTACTGTGTGCAGACCTAATTCTTGTGACTCTTTTACTATATTGTAAACCTCTTTTTCATAATTTGAAATTTTTCCTAAAGCAAATGTCCTTGTTGCATCAGAGACATATCCTTTGTATCTTAAGGTTAAATCTATAACTATTAGCTCACCCTTTTTGAATTTTCTATTTGTTACTTGTGCATGTGGAAGTGCACCGTTTGGTCCACCGGCAATGATCAATGGATTTAATGTAGAACGGTAACCAGTATCAAACATTTCATTTTCAGTTGCATATGACATTAAAATTGACTGAAGTTCTGATTCTTTTTGGTCAGTCTTAATTTTTTTTGTACATAGATTAAACATATTATCAATTATTTTTGAAGCCTTCTTTAGAAGCATGACTTCCTGCTCATCTTTAATTTCACGTGTTTTATAAAATGGTTCGATGGAATTTTTGATCTTAGGAAAAGATTTTTTCAATGATTGCATTACAGAATAGTTTTGACAGTCTGTACAGACTTTTCCTTTAAGAAATTTTTTTAGTGCTATAAGTGAGCTTATTCCTCTATCTGATTGTATGACATTACAATCTGTCGACTCATCTTTTGCCCTACCAACTTCCAATTCTGGCGCAATGATTGTCGCATTTGCATTTTTATCTAGAATTCCGATAGCCTCGCCCCAGAATCCAGTCAGATAAAATAGATTTTCAGGCTCAAATGTGACTATAGTATCACAGCCAGTAGCTTTTTGATAGTTCCGCAAAATTCTTTTTCTTCTAGTTTTCAATATTTTATTGAAAACTAATCAGTGAATTTATGCATAGTGGCTATGAATTTCGAGCAGTTAGAACTAAAACTTCCCACGGAAACACAATTTTTCCATTTTTCTTTGTATATGGCTTTGTATTATCCAGAACCATCTCCTTAAGATTCCTCTTTTGATAATTACTAAGTGAATTAAATTTCTCTTTCAGTGGTTTTGAAAGATATCTCTTATAGTTGCCCCAATAATCTGAAAATTTTCCCGGGCTGTATTGAAAAGTAAATTTTCTAACAATGATTTTTTGAAAACCAGCCTTGGATAATGTATGTTTGAAAATTTCCTTGGTTCCAAATCGATCCAATTCTGGATATTGTGGTAAATAATCAGGAATGAATTTCTTTATTGGATTTAATATACTATCAAAATATGGCACGTTGTATTTTCCATGAATACTTAATGCAATAATACCATTTTTCTTAAGAAATTTTTTCATATTTTTTAGTACTTTTTGTTCATTAGGAAAGAAAAATAATGCAAATTGGCATGTTATGACATCAAATTTTGTATTAAATTCAATTGTTTCCGCATCTCCTCTCACAAAATGAATATTTTTTCCATGACCAGTCCATTTTTTTGCAATCTTTAATGCAGAATTAGAACTATCAATGCCATAGACCTCTCCATTTTTTCCAACCTTGTTTAGAATTTTTTTTGTCACAAGTCCAGTACCGCATGCGAGATCTAATACTTTTTGTCCTGATTTTATTCTGGCATTTCTAATTAATTCCTTAGTGACATTGAATGGTCCAATTTCATTTTTTGCCCAACGCTTATGATAGTATGGAGCAACTTCATCCCAAACTATAATGGTTCGCCGTTTGTATTTGATATCTTTAGATTCTTTTTTCAATGTTTTTACAAATTAATTTACTAATTCGTTCTTTTTTATTTCTACCAATGCTCAAAACTGTTTTTGAGTCAACAATTAGTAATTCATTATATCTTGTATCTTTGAAGTATTTTTTTCCAATATCATTTGCAATTATCATATCAGCCTTAGAATCTCTTAGCTTTTGTTTTGCCCGTAATACTAACTCTTTTTTTGAAATATCGGTTTCAGCCTTAAAACCTATCAAAAACACATCTTTTTGTAATTTTTTGATGTGATCAATAATTTTTGGCGCTTTTTTGAGTTCAACAGTTAATGAATTTTTTGTACTTTTAATTTTCTTTGAATATTGATTTCTTGGAATATAGTCTGATGCAGCAGCAGCTAATATGACAATGTCAAACTTTTTTTTCAATTGTTTTTTTACTTCATTAAACATATCCATAACAGTCTCTACGTGAATGGTTTTCGCACCTTTTGGTGGTTCGGCAATTCCAGGACCATATACTAACGTGACCTTTGCACCAGCAGAAATCAATTCTGATGCTAAAAGCACTCCGGTTTTTCCAGTACTATGATTCGTTATTACTCTAATAGGATCAATCTTCTCAATTGTTGGACCAGCTGTCATCAAAACTTTCTTTCCTTTCAAAATTTTAGATTGACCAAACTTTCTAAGAATAAAATGTAGAACATCTTCAGGTTCTGGAGCCTTTGCTTTCCCTTCGATCATATTTGGTGAAACAAAATCAATTTTCTTTTCTAAAAACGCAATGTTTCTGCGAACTGCTGCATTCTCATACATAGATCGGTGCATTGCTAGACCCATAACTATTGGAATCTTGGAGCCAAATGCCACAGTAAGGACTGTGGATATTGGTGTGTCATCAATTCCAGTTGCAAGCTTTCCCAAAGTGTTTGCAGTTGATGGATAAACAATCAGTAAATCAGATCGCTTGTAGTCAGCAAGATCAATGTGTTCCATATCTCCAGTTAGTTTTGTAATTACATTATTTCCGGTAGCCCATTTCATATAATCAGGTTTGATCAGTTTTGTACTAGCATTAGACATTACACATTTTACGTTTGCACCATGTCGCATCAGCAATCTTGCAAGCTCGATTGATTTGTAGGCTGCAACAGAGCCTGCAATACAAAGAACTATCTTTTTTCCAGTGAGTTCTGTACCATAACTCTCAACAATGTCCAAAGATGGATGTCGTGTCATGTTTGGGCCTCCATATGATACGAGTTCTCTTCTGTTGGAAAGGACTCATTTTCAACGTCATTCACGTACTCAGATACGGCTTTTCTTATTGTATCTGAGAGTGAAAGGTATCTTTTGACAAATTTTGGATTAATTTTGTCATATAGACCAAGCATATCATGTATGACTAGAACCTGTCCATCACAGTGTTTTCCACAACCAATTCCGATTGTTGGAACACTGAGAGATTCGGTAATCTTCTTCATGGTTTCAGATGCAACCATTTCATAAACAATTGTAAAACAGCCAGCATCTTGCAGGGCTTTTGAATCTTCTAATAATATGCGTGCATCATCCTCGGTCTTTCCTTGCACACTATACTTTTTTGCTGTCTGTGGTAAAAGACCAAGATGTCCCATCACAGGTATTCCAGCTTTGATAATTGCCTTGATTATATCAGGAAGTCTTCCTTCCAGTTTTACAGCATCTGCACCTGCATTGATTAGTCTCTGAGAATTTGTAATCGCATCAGATTCATTTTCATATGACTTATTTGGAAGATCTGCAACAATCAGTGCATTTTTTCTTCCATTACTAACTCCCTCAGTAAACATACACATTTGATCCATAGTGACAGGAGTTGTATTTTCATATCCAAGCATGACCATTCCAGCACTATCTCCAACCAGAAGTATGTCAACCTGATCACAAAGTGTAGCCATGGTATAATCATAACTAGTAACTACGGTGATCTTCTGTTTTTGCTTCTTCTGAACAATCTCATTTATTGTTTTAGGCAAGTTTAGCTCTCCTTTGCAGATTTTTCCTGATTTCAGAGATTGATTCTGACAAAACTTTCTTGTTGTTATAAGATGATTTTGCTTTTTTCTTTTTACAAGCTGTAACCAACAGCTTCATTGCTCGAGTTGTATTATCAACAATTGTAATATCTGCAGTTTGTGCAGTACGTGATAGTGGGTTTAGATCAAATGTAATTACTTTCTTTTTGGCTTTCTTTAGAGCAAATGTTCTATCTCCATCCTCTAAAGGAACAAGAACAACATCAGCGGAATAAATTCCATCTTTATCTACAATTCTTCTTGCACTGTAGAGCCCTTTCAGCTTTCTTGCAGATTTCGGATTTGTACCGAGAACTTCCTTTGCTCCAGATTTCTTCAAAACTCTGACAATGGCTTTCTTTCTACTTTCTGGTCCATAGAAGAGATTTACCTCTATTTTTGCGCCTAAAATTCGGCTTATTTTGATGATTTCAGGCGTGCAAAGGGCGGCAAAATTACCATTTACAGAGATTACTGGGTTCTTGGCATTCTGGAGAGTATAAGCAGCTGCAGAGATTGCTTTTTTGGCACTCTTCAAAGTCTTCTCACCAATAAGATAATCAAATGCTTCACCACGACCATGAGCCAGCAAACCTTCCTTTGCAACTAAGTTATTATCAAATCCTTTAACCAACTTCTCCCTTATTTGTAATGAAACAAAACGTGGATGAGATTTTGGTATATTCATTCTATCACCGGAAAATATTTTATTCTAATCTTGCGCCAGAGTTATCAATTCTGGAAGTGATGATTATGCCATCATCATATTTTTTCAAAATTTCTAATACCGTTTGCTTTTTTTCTTTTGTTACAAGAGAAAAGATTGTTTCACCAAATAAGGCAATTCCACATTTTATTCCATTTTCATGAAGCTCTTTGATAACCTTATTCATTTTTGGAGTAATCACGTGGATGTACTCAGCAAATTTTATGGACATGTCCTGAAATTCATCCATATCTTGGGATCGAACAAGTTTTTCAACCATTCGACCTCCAAGACCATTCACAGAAGAAATTTTTTCTTTTAGGAATTTTTTAGTAGAAATTGGATTAAAACAAATAATCATAACATCTAGTTTTTCTTTGGGTCTGATTTTTTGAACTTCACCAGTACCAGGTGCACCTGATTTAGTTCTAATCTCAAATCCCCCATAATATGAGGCAAGTACATCACCAAGTCCAGTTTGGCATTTAATTTCTGCCTCATGTGCAATTTGTGCTACTTTTGTTTTTGTGTATCCACATTTCAGTGAATCATTTAATGCAATTGCCAAAGATAATGCAACCGCGGCACTACAACCAAACCCATAACCAACAGGAACATTAATCTCATGAGTTATGTCAAAATATTTTCCTTCAACCAAAAATTTATTCAAAACATATTCTGATACACGTATATCTCCTGTGTTGAAACCCTTCACTCTTATTCCATAATTGTTGATATCATGTTTGGTCTTTGCTCTAACATTGACAGTTGTTCTTACTCCCTTCTGTATTGAGAAGCCAGCACCAAGAGAACCAAGTTGATATGATTCCTTTTTTTCTAGCTCAGCCTTAAAAAATCCAGTGATATGGGCAGGCGAAAATGCTTTTGCACGCATGATCGAAACCTAAATCTCTTAAAATATTAATACTTGGCTTAAATAATATAAATTAGTATAAATTGACTAGATTTACTCGACGCCTACAGAGGATTGGAAGTAGTATTCTTGTTTCACTCCCAAAAGAGTGGGTTGATGTAAATAAACTAGAGAAGAGTGCCCAGGTTGAGATTGAAATTACACAAAATAATCTCTCCATCAGAACACAACAAAGCAAGAGACCGTCTAAGGAAATTGAAATATCTTATCCACTACCAAAAGGAGAAAATATTGTTGCAAACATCACTGGTGCTTATCTTTTAGGATATGATATAATCAAGATCAAAGGTAAATCTCCGATCTCTGTTGCTGATAGAGAAAGTGTACGAGCTTCTATGAGAAGACTTGTCGGCATGGAAATTGTTGATGAGGATGCAACAAACATTTCAGTCCAATTTTTACTTGATGAAACATCAGTCAATCCACAAAACATTCTGAAAAGAATGAGCTCAATTGCACTGGGAATGTTTAGTGATGTTGTATTATCTTTAGAGAGTGGTGATAAGACAAATCTTGAAACCATATCAAATCGTGATGCTGAGATTAACCGACAATACTTCCTTCTAGTTAGGTTAATTCGTAGTACTATTATGGATACCAGATTGGCTGGTATTTTCAACCTGGAAAATATAGATATTCTTGATTATAGAATTGCTGCAAACACACTTGAAATTGCTGGTGATACTGTTGTTGAATTGGCACAATCATTAATGAGATCAAACCTAACCAAAACTGAGCAAAAAAAGATACATAATTTTGCAAAAGATATGGAAGAAATACAAACTAAATCAATCGAGTCTTTCATCTCCAATAATAGAACGCTTGCGATTAATGCAATTGCACTACAAAAAAATAACTCTGAGAAAATTTCCAAAATACGTTCTTCTTTGGAAAACAAGAAACAAATTCCTCTTGCATTCTTTGATGTTATTTACATGCTTGAGAAAATTTTACAATCCTGGTCTGATATCACAGATTTAGTGAAACCAAGTTACAAGTAAGAATTAATGTAGTTCTTCAAGTTTTGCTAGTCTTTTCTCAATCTCAACTAGCTTATTGATGATTATGATGTGTGTCTTTTTGGCGTCTATTCCGACAGGACTGTCTGGACTAGTGATAACATTTGCAATTTCAGCCTTTTTATCATCGTCAACTTCTAAGTTCATTTCTTTTTTAACAACAATTGATAATCAAAATATACTTTGCTTTCAGAGGAGTTTTTTCTGAGCAGCATATACCATTACAGCACAGATCGTCTTCGAATCGATAATTTTGTCTTTTTTGATCATACTGATCAATTTTTTCAATTCCATCTTTTTCACAGTAATGAATTCGTCAGTGTCTAGATGTGTTTTAGATTTTGTGAGGCCTGAGGCTACAAAGCAGTGAATTGCTTCCTGATTATAGCCAACAGATGGATAGTATGTCAGAAAATGGGTCATTTTTTTAGCCTTATGGCCAGTCTCCTCTTCAATCTCTCGAAGGGCACACTTTCTTGGTGTTTCACCTTTTTCCAGCGTCCCAGCTGGGATTTCTAAAACATATCCATGTGGGAACCTATGTTGGCTTACAAGAATGATTCTTCCTTTTTCATCAAACGCTAGAATTGCCGCAGCACCAGGATGCTGGATAATTTCACGACGAACTTTTCGTCCCTCTATTGTCAGATTGTAAACATCAATGCTGACTGGTTTTCCTTTGTATACTGTTTTTTTCTTCATTTTATGCTGATATCCTTAACAAGTGAAGTTTTTCAGATTTACGATTTTCCTTTATTGCTTTTATAATCCAATCATATGGAAGGCTAATCTTTTTCGGCATAAAATTTTCAACTGTGATTACATTTTCAACAGAAGTTGCTTTCTGGACCAATTCATCCATCTGAAATATGTCCTCACTGTACAAAAATAACACAATTTGATTTTTTGCAATAAATGGAATCTGCATAAAATGATTCTCAAATTGTTTTTTTAGAATTTTAAGCAGATCTTCTATATTTCCATTTACAACACACAAGACTGCATGGGATATGAATGGTTTAATTTTTTCTGGATTATAGGTTAGTGTAAACTGGAATGCAGGATTTCTTTGAAGTTTTTCTATAGACCTAGTGACTGTTTTGGATGATAGTTTTGCCTTTTTTGCAATAGTATCAATTTGATCTCGTGGATTTTTTAACAATTGCTCAATTACATCAAGATCTGTCTTGGTGAGGTTGGATTCTATTCCAGCATCCTCGGCTTCAAATATATTTAAAATTCTGACATTCTTTAACAGATTATTTATGATAGCAATCTTTTGATCAACTTCACCTTTTACAACAATTCCACATGCCGATATTCCTCCAACACACGGAACAACAAAAAATGGTTCACCAACCAGTTTTACCTGGTTTACTATTTCGTTAACGTCTTGACCAGTTGTAACAAGATAGATTACATTGTATCCCAAAAGATGTGGTTCTATCTTCAAAGTAAAATTTTCAATCAGATTAGATTTTATCATTTTACCAATCCTTGATTTTACTGCAACTCCAGAAAGTCCAACTTTCTGCCCGATTTGTCTATCTGATTCTCTACAGTTATTCAGCAAAGAACTCAAAATCTTCATATCTAAATTGTCTGTTTTGTTAAGTTTCATTGCCATTTTATTATGAATAGTAGTTATTATATCTGCTTATGTCCTATTTTGATAGTTTTAAACTATAATGCCTTATATATTGTACATAAACTACAGATTGATAATGGATTACAGACTAAATTTGGCAATGAGAATGTTAGCAAACAAAAGAGGTAGTTTGATAGGCGCTGTTCTTGCAGTATCAATTGGAATTTTAGTAATTCATGTTAATTTCGTAATTTTCCAGGGAATCTATGATGCTATAATTCGTGACATGACGGATTATAGATTTGGAGACATCTATATCACACACGAAGAAGATTCTACAATTGAAAGATCACATTTAGTTTATACAAACTGGTTTGAGAGAGTCCCGATAGTTCAGGCCGCGACACCGCGGCTGTCAGGAAATGCTGACGTTGAATTTAGAAGTGCTGGACAAGAATTTGAACAGTTTGATGTTCCGGTTGTAGGTGTTGATCCAGTTACTGATGTGCAGGCATCTACAATTTACACTACAATTAGCGATGGTCAATATGTCTATGCTAGAAATTCTATTGTCGTAGGTGAATCAGTTGCATCTGATCTTGGAGGTTGTTCCAGTGGCGATTCTTTCATGCCTAACACTGGAGACGGAATATCAACAAGAGATATTGACATAGGTGAATGTCAACCAGTCCGGGTTGGTGATAATCTTAAACTAAAAATTACAAATCAATGGGGCATAGAAGAATCAAAGAGGTTTATGGTTACAGGAATTTCAAAAACAGCCGGTGGTCAAGGCTTTGATACCAGTGTGATTATTCATATTGATACATTACGAAGTATGCTAGATAGACCAAACGAATCAAACTCAATTTTTGTAAAACTAAATGAGAAGAATCCAGATGGAGCTAAAGAAGTTAAAAATCAATTTTTAGCTGCATATGCAAATGACGACTTAAAGGCACAAACCATTGAGGAATCTGCTGAAGCAACATTGAAAGGATTCCGTTCAGGAATAGCAATGATCAATCTGATAGGATATTTTGGAATGATGTCATCTGCTTTTGCTATAGTAGTTATTCAAATGATGCTTGTTAACAATAAAACAAAAGAAATTGGTGTAATGCGAGCAATTGGTGCAAAAAGAAAAGATATCTTGATCATTTTCATTTTCCAAGGAATGATAATCGGTATGTGTGGAGCAGGAGTAGGCACAGGATTTGGACTAGTTTACACCACATATGCAAAGGTAACAAATATGCAATTTGAAGGCAGTTTAGCGCTTGAAGTTAACTATAATTGGGAAAAAATTGGCCAAACTGCACTCATCGCATTTGGTCTTGCTGTAATTGCTTCTCTTTATCCATCATATCGTGCGACAAAATTACAACCAGTGGAGGCGATGAGAACTGTCTAATGCTGTTTTAGAATTAAAAAATGTGACAAAAATTTTTGGTGAGGGAGACACTGAAGTACGTGCACTTGATAATGTGTCATTAACAATAAACCGTGGTGAATTTGTATTAATTGTTGGAAGTTCTGGTTCAGGAAAATCCACTTTACTTAACATGATTGGACTTCTTGATGGACCAACAAGTGGCAAAATAATACTAGATGAAACTGAAACCACACAACTAAACGATAGCCAGATTTCAGAGTATAGAAATAAAAAACTAGGATTTATTTTCCAATTTTCAAATCTATTACAGGATCTTTCTGTCCTAGAAAATGTAATGTTGCCTCAACAAATTCAACAAAATTCTGAAGATGTTCTTCAGAAAGCAAAGCAATTGCTTGTTAGAGTTGGATTGGAAGATCAAATTACAAAACGCGCAAATAAAATTTCAGGTGGACAGTCTCAGCGAGTTGCAATAGCTAGGGGATTAGTAAATAATCCAACTATAGTCTTAGCTGATGAGCCAACAGGAAATCTTGATTCTGTAACTGCTGCAAATGTTGTGAAACTAATGAAAACTATGGCAAGAGAACTTAACCAGACGTTTATTATTGTAACACACGATCGACAACAATTTTCAGATGTTGATCGTGTTATTACAATTAAGGACGGTCGTTCATTTGAAGGTGAACACCCACAAATGGAGTTAGTAGCATGAGAACTTTACATATAGCAATCATCGCAGTTCTTGCCATTACTCCATTAGTACCAATTGCATTAGGCGCACCTGGCACATATGGTATTGCAGATGGAATTCTACGAGACTCAATAACCAGCATAAAATTCCTTGACGCATACTTTGGTACATCTGCAGGAAAAATTGAAGTTGCACCAGGTGACAAAAATATACCATTTACAATTTCTATGGCAAATGTAGGAACACAGGATATAACAGGAATAAAGGGACAATTAATGCTCCCAGCACAGTTTTCATCTACAGAAGGACGTATTGGACAAATTCTCGCAGATAATAGTCAAAAAGCTGTTGCGGGTGATTCATTTTATCTGACATTTTTTGTAGATGTGAGTGAGAATGCAGCTATCAAAACTTATTCAGGCAATGCCAAAGTAGAATATTCCAGATTACGTGAGTCTGGTGATAGGCAGGATTTCTTTGATTTTAGCTTTAAATTAACAGGTGACAGTACAGTAAATTTAACCCCAGTCACTCCATACATTATATCACTTACAAATAATCAAGCTATTATCCAAGTTTCAAATGGAGGAAGTGCACCTCTATCAAACGTTGACATTATTTTAAAAAATGATGAGACATCAGTAAGTGCTACATCAAAATCAAAAAATCTTGAAAATGTAATCTTTGATCAGACACATTGGGATGTAGGTACTATTTTACCAAACTCATCAGTAGAATTCAAAATCAACATTTTTGTTCCTGAAAGCATAAAAAATGAACCACTTCACCTACCAATGGAAGTTTCATATTTTAATTCTCATGGAGAAGCCAAAACCGTAAAAAGAGTTACTGACTTTTACATAAACGGATTAGTTGATCCATATGTTTATGGAGTAAAAGTGATTGACTTGTCTGGAAAGCAGACAGTAATTGGTGAGATCTTAAATCAAGGAAATTCAGATGGCTTGTTTGGATTTGTAACATTAAAACCACGTGGTGACTCAAATATTCAGGAATCGACACAATACATAGATGAGATAGAACCAGACAGTCCAGTTCCATTTAACATTCCAATAGAATTTGTTGGTGGAGCGAGAGGTGGCGAACATGATATTACTATTGAAGTAAGATACAAGGATTCAATGCGAAACGATGAGGTCGTCACATATGACACCACCATCAATGTAGATGGATTATCTCTAATTGGAGCAAGTGATGGTGATTCACCAATAGGTGGGATTGTATCAATTATAATAATAATTGGAATTATTGCTTTCTTGTATAAGAAGGGGAAACTTCCAATTATAAGTAAAAAACTTGAATCATGATTATAATTCTAATGGATCAAAAATATTTACTTTCACATTTCGTTCCTTTGCTTCTTGCGTAGTTGCTTCCTTCAAAAGTGTATTATTTGTGACTAGAACTACAGATTTATCTATTAGAAGTTCAATTAGAACACAATCAGTTTTTGATAATTTCTTTTCTTCCAATATGTTTGAATCATCAATATATTTTTCAGCTTGAAATAATACATTTGCTCTCTTTGTAATCTCTGAATTTTCATCAAGTTTATAGTATTGAAAATTACCAATCTGTTTTAGTTTATTAACAATCTGATCAAATGTTAGAATTCTATTATACACAAGTTTCTCATTCTCTATAAAATCATTAATTACATCGTCGAAAGTAAGCAACTTTATTTCGTTTTCAGAAAAATTTTGAATTCCTTTAATCACTTGTCTATTATCCAGCAAAATGTATGATATGATACTTGTATCAAATATTAGGTGCTCTACTTTCTCTACGACAGGTTCAGGCTTTGTTTCTTCTACTTTCTCTACGACAGGTTCAGGCTTTGGAGATTTTTTGGCTTCAGTGACAACCTCAACAACATGATGAATTTTTTCTTCAACCTTCTTTTTTTGCTCTAAAATTCGTTGCTTGATGTTTCGCTCTCTTCGCTCTTTTTTTCGTTTTTTGATATCTTTTTTGAAAAAGTTTCCTTTTCCCATCTCAATATGTATACACTAGATAATACATAAGTCTAAAAAATTATTATGACATAGATTGTCGTAGTTTATGCTGCGCAATTCCAGCTTTTCTTCTACCTGTTTTGATTAACTTCATTGCGCAATCAAGCGATTCTGCATATGTGTGTTCACAAAGTTTTTTGGAGCAGAAATTGCAAATATGATCAGTCATTTGCCTGTAATACGCACACATTATACTAAAGGCTTCTCTGCTTGATTGGTTTTTGCTAAAATTTATGTTTTCAAACAAAATTCTTAATTGAATCAGTATTACATACAATTTACGTTGAAACTAAGTGAATCTGATGCCAAAGTTTTACTAAAGGAGGGTCTTCTTTCTGCGGAATTTGAAGAGCATGAAGAAGCAATTGAGAATTTTGATAGGGCATTAGAAATTATGGAAACATCTGAAATTTACTTGAATAAGGGGATCTCTCTTGCTGAATTGGAGCGTTTTGCTGATGCACTAGAATGTTATGACAAAGCATCAAGCATTGACTCAAGTGATCCATTGATATGGTACAATAAGGGTGTGGTACTTACTGACCTAGAGCGATTTGATGATGCAATAATAAACTATGAAAAGGCAATAGAGATTGAACCAAATTATGCAGATGCATGGTACAACAAAGCAGAACTGTTGAAACATCAGGGTCTAGAGGATGAAGCAACTAATTGTTTTAACAAGGTAAAAGAAATAGAAGGCAATTAACTACTTTGTAGATAACAATAGTTTTCTCATGTCTTGACAATCTTTACAAATTGGCTTTCCTTTATATTTTGGATTACCCTCTTTGATCTTTAATTTCCCTTCAATTTTTTTACAAATACAGCATAATACCATGCCTAAGTATGAAAATAATATTATAAACATCTTCTGACTTAATCGATCACTATGCCTGAAATTGAACTGCCAATTGAACTAAGTAGAATAATTCTGGATGGTGCAGAAGAGACAAAACTAGGAGATAAGAAAGGTGCGATTAGGCAATATCGAAAGGGAAATCTGCACATTAGAGAATATGAATCAAGATTTACAGTACATTCAGATAGAGTTGATCCAAGAAAAGATCCGTTAGGTCATTTGCTTTTTGATGCACAAGAAGTTTTGGTTGGTTTAGTTGGTGCAGCATTGGGTGGTGGAATAGTCGGTAAATTAATTTACAATATAAAAAAGGATTCGTTATTTAGAAAGCAACAATCCATTATTGGAGGTCTTTCTGTATCTTTAGTGACAGGCTATGTTTCTTACTATATTGCTAAAAAACTGAAAGAAATAATGGATGAAAAATAATGGATAAATTACAAACAATTCAAAAAAAGATTAATTTTATTGCAGCAGAAATTAGAGAACACAAAATTGAATTATACAGACTTCATAAAGAACTTCAAAAAGCAATAAACGAACAGCAAGAACTAAAGGAATGATCTAATTGGTTTTGGGAAGAACAATATACGTATTTTTCAAGTTACTTCCAACAATCCTAGCTCTAAGAAAGGATAGAGTACTTTGGATTTCTAATGATGGAAAAAATATTGATCAGAAGAGATTTAAGAAAAATGCAAGGCGTATACTAAATACATGTATATCATTGGGTCCTGTGTACATCAAATTTGGACAATGGCTTTCATCCAGAGCCGATATACTTCCACAGCCATATCTAGAGGAATTATCTAAACTACAAGATAGTGTTCCTCCAGTTCCTTTTGAAAAGGTAAGACCTGTAATTGAAAAAGATATTGGAAATATAGAGGAAAAATTTGATAGTTTAGATCGAAATGCACTTTCAGGCGCATCTCTTGGACAGGTGTATAAAGCAATCAAGAATGGTCAACAGGTAATTGTAAAGGTAAAGCGACCAGGAATTGAAAAAATGGTAGAAGAAGATCTCAAGGTATTGATGAAAATAATCCCATTTGCAATGAAGTTTGTAGACCCAAATCTAAGATTCTCAATCATACCAATAATGAAACAATTTGTTGAATCAATACATGAGGAGATGGATTATTCAAAAGAGTCTGAGAATCTAAAAAATATCAAAAAAAACATGATGCCATATGAGAATGTAGTAATACCAAACATTCACGATGATTATTCAACAAAAAATATTATCACAATGGAGTACATACCTGGAATTAAGGTCACAAATGTAGAGGCATTAGATAGAGAGGGCATTGATAGACAAAAACTCGTTATAGATGTGCACAAGGTTTTCTTTACCATGCTTTTGCGACATTCAATTTTCCACGCTGATCCACATCCTGGCAATATCTCAGTAAAAGATGATGGTACACTCATTCTCTATGACTTTGGAATGATTGGAAGACTAGACAATGAAACGAGATTACGTTTAGTTCGTCTTTATCTTGCTTTGGTAGAAAAGGATCCATCAAGAACAGTAAACGCAATGGATGAATTGGGAATGTTGGCACCTGATTTTAATAGAGAAGTTATAGAGAAAGGTATTGAAATGTCCATAAAATCAATGTATGGAAAAAAACCCGACGAGATGGAAGTAGAAGCACTAATGTCTCTTGCAAACAAAACAATGTCAAAATTTCCATTTAAACTTCCAAAGCATTTAGCATTGTATTTGAGGATGTCAACTATCATTGAAGGAATTTATCACACTCACAAGGTTGACTTCAAATTTATCAAAGTATTAAGACAAATTTTAGAAGAGGAGTCACTGATCAAGGATGCATACATTGAAGAAATAAAACATTCATTCAAAAGATTTGCAAAGACACTTGATGACACACTTACAATCGCACCTGAGATAAAAAAATTTATGGATGAAAATCGTATGATGCAATATAGTAATAGTAAAAAATCAAATACGCTACTTTCTGGAAGCATATTATCGGCAGCAGTTTTTCTTGGTTCGGCATTTCTATTTCAGTCAAATGAGATCTTAGGAATGACAGGAATGATCGCATCTGGTGTTATTATTGGTATTTCTGTCTTGTTTAGGAAGAGATAATTCAAGTTATCTTTTTGAAGAACGATCGCTAATGTTAAAATGGATATAGTACCTAATTGTATATGAGCAAATTAGCAAATTCTAAATCAAAAAAATCAAAGCAAATCAAAGAAGAGATTGAAGATGATATTAATGATGATGAATTAACTAGACTAGACAGGCTGAAAACTGGTAGAAGAAATTTTTCTTAGACTAATATTTCTGAAGATTTTTAATTGCTACAAAAAAGTATGAGTTAGATTAGAATGATTATAGTTTTTGAGGGTGGAGATCAGGCAGGAAAAAAGACACAATCTGCACTATTAGAGAAGAGACTAAAATCAGCAAAGATCAAGACAAAACTTTTTTCTTTTCCAGATTATTCAACACCAATAGGCAAAGAAATTAGCAAATATTTACATGGAAAAAGAAAATTTCCACCACAAGTTATTCACTGTCTTTTGGCTG
>CAYQPZ010000015.1:0-21163 GCA_964419505.1 uncultured Candidatus Nitrosopelagicus sp.
AAATTGCAATTCCATTTGCAGCACCAGGTGATGCAGCAATTCCTTTTGCTAGTTGCTTAAACTGTTTAGCCTTTTTTTCATCTATAGTGGGATGTAATAATGCCTCTAATTGCTCTGCAGGAATTCTTAACAAAGCTCTATTCTTGTCGATTAATTTCTCTTTTACCATGTCGACAGATGTTTTTACATAGGCTTGTGCGGCCATTTTTGCATTTCTTGTCTGAAGTAAATAGAATTTACCCTGTTCAACAGTAAACTCTATGTCTTGTGCTTCTTTGAAATGATTTTCCAGTTTTGTGCATGCATTATTTAGTTCCTTATACGATTGTGGCATCTCTTTTTTTAACATCTCTACATTTTTGCCAGTTCTTACACCTGCAACAACATCTTCACCTTGTGCATTTATCAGATATTCACCTTCAAGTTCTTTTTTTCCGTTACCTGTATTTCTAGTAAATACAACACCTGTTGCACTGTCGTCTCCCATGTTACCAAAGACCATCGTAACAACATTAACAGCTGTCCCATTTGCAATATCTCTTGTAACTTTATTCTGTCGTCTATAAACTACTGCTCTTTCACCCATCCAGCTTTCAAAAACAGCTTCTATTGCTAATTGTAATTGTTCGTTAGGTGAATCAGGAAATTTACGCCTAGTATGCTTTTCACAAATTTTCTTGTATTCTAAAACAATTTTCTTTAATGATTTAACATTTAATTTACTATCGTCTTTCACTTTCTGTTTTTTCTTGTATTTGTCTAATACATAATCAAACTTTTTGTCATCTACTCCAAAGACAACTTTTCCAAATAATTGAATGAATCTTCTGTAAGAATCCCATGAGAATCGAGGATTGTTTGCTTGTTTTGCAAATCCTTCTACGGTCTTTTCATTTAATCCTAAATTCAAAATTGTATCCATCATTCCTGGCATAGAAATTGCAGCACCTGATCTAACTGAGACTAATAATGGATTCTTTGTAGAATTCCATTTTTTACATGTCTTTTTTTCCATTTTAGCAATATTCTTCATTACTAATGGCATTACGTCTTTTGGAAGTTTTTTTCCATTTTCATAGTACTTGTTACAAACTTCAGTTGTTATTGTAAATCCAGGTGGGACTGGCAGCTTTAGGCGGGTCATCTCACTAAGCCCTGCACCTTTACCGCCTAGAAGCATCCTATTTTTAAAATCTGCTTCTTCAAAAGCGTAAACTGGTTTTAATTTTGCCATTTAGGAAGATTCGATTTGAGCTGTTTTTAAACTAATGCCCTTGAAAATTCTTCTATTATTTTTTCCCAGTTTTTTGCTTTTACAATTCCACTTGCTACCAGAATTCCTTTTGAGCCAAGTTGCTTTGCACGTGCAACATCATTCCCAGATACAATTCCAGCACCACACAAGAGTTTTGTAGAATTTTTCGCAGATTTTACACCATCAACTGCATTTGTAATCAGTTGTGGTCTTTCAGTTGATATTGCTCTACCTGTCCCAATTAATTCTGGTGGTTCTATTGCAATAAATGTAGGATTTAATTTTGCATATTTTTTTGACTCATTAACATTTTTCACACAGAGCACTGTTTTTAATTTTAGGCGTTTTAATCGTTTAACGAGATTTTTGATTTCTTTTTCAGGTATTCTATGCTCACTATGATTAATCAACGAACCATTAATTTTGGATTTTTTGACAATTTCTGGAATCATAAATCCAGTCGTACTTCCAACTTTTTTATCATCCAGATGCTGTGCAAGAATAATCACATTGAATTTTACTATCAATGGAATTAGATGGTGTGGTGGTGCTATTGCAATTGGAATTTTATATTTTTTTGATATTCTTTGTGAGATTTTTGCTAATTTGATAATTTTTTCTCCTGAAATCTCATCATAATTTTTGCAATTTATGATAAACATTACTTCTCAATTGTTTTGTATTTTCTCTCATATTTTAATTTCATACAAAGAACTGTCATTGTAAGAAACATTGCTGCAACATTAACACCCATTACATACACATCGTCTATCTCAATTCCGTAAACTAGCCATAAGACAGCACCCGCAAAGATACAGATCATTAGATATGATGAGACATCATTCAATCGTTTTGTCTTATATCCTTTGATAATTTGTGGAACCCATCCTGATAAGATCAGAATTCCTGCAAGAATTCCTACAATACCTAAAGTAAAATCATCAAGAAACATACTAACTAATTCCAGAAGAATTGATCTAACCCTGTTTGCTTTGGCTTACCCAAAATTGTGTCAAAATCTAAATCCATTGATGAGGTAATTTGCTCTAATGTTCTTTCCATAAATTCCATATATTTTGAAGAATCCACTTCGTCAGGTTTTGCCATTTCAACTGGTTTCACACCTGGTTTATTGATAATCTTCACATATGATATAATATCACCTTTTTTGATCTCTCGGATTGCCTCAAGTTGTTTGGCGGCACGAATATGCTGTGGAACTGTCTTTACATATTCCGATGGAGCCTTACTAATCATTACATTAAATGCAAGTTCTGGAAGTGGTATTTTCTTTTCTTGAATCTTTTTTGCATACTCAGAAATTTTTTCTGTTATCTGTTTTTTTGCATTTGCAAATTCATCCTCATTTTGAACTGCAGATAAAATATCTAACAGTTCATAAAATAGTGTTTTAATAAATTTTGGAGTATGTGATTTTTTACCAGTTAATCCTTTTACATCAGCTTTACCATCTTTTGTTACACCTAGATAATTTTTCTTTCTATTACTTAATACAACATAACGGAATTCTTTGTCGACTTCTAATTCAACACTATGATCATTTTTAGCTCTATTAATGAGCATTGTAATTTGCTCCTTTGATAGATCTTTTACAAAAATAGAATCAGTATCACCATATAGAACGTTGATTCCATTTTTTTTACATTTTTCAATAGTATCTAAAATTATATGTCTGCCAATTCCTGTGGTTGATTCGGCGGCAGGTAAATAGTATAATGGAAATATTTCTGCACCCATTACACCATAACTTGCATTTAGTATAACTTTCAAAGCCTGTGTTACTACTAGATATAACTGTCGTTCTTCTTCTGAAATATCAGATTTTTTTGACTGGCTTTTGTAATAATTAACACGTAGATCACGTAAAGAACCAATAATTAATGACGTTAAACCATTTCTCTTTGTGCATACCCAATGATTTGTTTGTGGTATCACATTTTTCTTACATTCCTCATGGATACATCTTACAGTCTCATATGAGAGGTTGTTAACTTTGATTATACTTGGATATAGGCTTGCAAAATCCATTACAGTAACATCAAAGTGAATACCTTCAATTGGCTCAACCACCATTCCACCTCTGTATTTTTTATCTTTAATGACTGCGTCATTTGCCATACCTGCAGATTTACTATCGAGTTCATTTCGACGTGGTATCAAAAAATTGTTTTTTCTATGTTCATAATACATCAAACTTCTAATCCATTGCGATACACCCATTCTCGCAATGTCATCAATTGGCATTCTTGCTATACGAGTTATAACAACAAGTAAATTCATCAATAAATCACTGTTGAAACTAGTAAGTTTGTATGTAAGTCGTGCATCATTTTGGCAGTATTTTGCAATCTGATAATATGTCATATCGTCAATTTCCACATCATGATTGATTTTCTCCTCACCTAGTATGCCCTTACATACACTATTCAAAGAAAAATCAGTGTATTTTTGTCCAAATGCATAGATTTGAAATGCTCTATTTGAGAATGTTCGATATAGATCTAAATGCACTCCTTTTTGCAATGTTGCTGAATCTCTCATCATGTATAGTGGATTCTTCTGTTTACTAATTCCAATTTTATTTGCTCTATTGTAAAGATATGGAAGATCAAATCCATCGCCATTGTACGTGAGTAGTACAGGATATAGTTCAATTAAACTAAAAGTGGCTTCAATCATTTCTTTTTCAGTATCATAAAATGTTAATTCAATCCCAACATCTAGTTCGTTCTCACCTTCTTGTATTCCATCGCGTCTTAGAACAAAAATTTTTTTGAGATTACCACTACCTTCAAATCCAACAGCCGTCACTCTTTTTTCAGCAAGTTTTGGATCAGGTATTCTGCCTATTTCTGATTCTACTTCTATGTCAAGACTTAGCCTTTTTATTTTTGGAATAGGCTGATTCAGCAATTCTGCCCAATCTGATATTGCATCTTGAAATTCTTTTGTATCAGTCATTCCGGAGTTTGATAATTTATCCCAGAGTAGACTTTTTAATTCAAGCTTGGTGTCATCTGAAATTTCAAAGTCAGTTGGTATAATTTTGTCATCAACTACCTTGTAATATTTACCAACAATTAGCCTGTTATCATAAAGATAATTTTCATAATACTTTATGTCTGATTCCCATGTTTCAATTTCATTTCGTATGCTTTTTGTAGTCTGTGTTCCTCCTATAGCAAGTGGATCTTCTACAATTATTTTAGAAACTGTAATGAATTTATCTTGTAATGTATCACGTTTTGTAACTTCTTTAATTTGTATTACATCTTGCCTTTCAGAAAGAAATTCTAATTCGTCAACTGAAAGTTTTGAATAACAATATGGTTTGTGACCAGTTTTATCAGTCCACAAAAAAATTCTTTCTGATTTTGGTTCATAGAATTTTAGCACCGCTTTTTTTTGCCGACTATTATATGCTGCAGAAATTAACAATGAACTAGGAACATTCTTTATATCATCAGACTGAATTGCCTGTTCTTGAGGTTGCATGTCTAATTATTTACGGTAAGCTTTTTTGCCCAACCTTCAATCATAGTCCTGTTCAGAATCTCAATTTTTACACCAGCTTCTTGAATCAGATCATAATCCGTTTCAGGATATTCATTTAAACAAACAAATTTTTTAATTCCAATCGTAATTGCCATTTTTGTACATTCTAGACATGGTACAAATGTGGAATAAAGTATCGCACCTTTTACACCAGCTTCTATTCCTAGTATAGCACAGTGCATTATTGCATTTGCTTCAGCGTGATTACAAAGACATCGCCCAAGACCTTCACCAGACTTGATTTTTCCATTCATTCTATCAGTGCAACGTTGGCATCCACCCTCATAGCAGTTTTTTATTCCCGGAGGAGTTCCATTATATCCAGTTGCAAGCTGTCTATTTTCTCTAACAATAACAGCCCCAACTTTTCGCGTCATACAATTAGAACGAAGTTTTGCCAGCTCTGCCTGAAGCATAAAATATTCATCCCATGAGGGACGCTCAAAAGATTTAGTCATAAAATTTCTCTGTTTACCTGTAATATAACATTCATTACAATTCTAAATGAATCAAGTTAGACCATCAGATAACAAATTTCTATTAGAAACGATAAAACCTATGAATTATTAATTTTTTTGATGACATCTGAGTATCTAGAACACAACTTAGTAAAGCCAAACTCAATTGAAATGAGAGACTATCAAGTATCACTCGCATCTCAAGCAAAAACTCAGAATTCATTAGTAGTTCTACCAACAGGTCTCGGTAAAACTACTATTGCGTTACAAGTCATTCTAGACATCTTATCACAAAAAAAGGGCGGCGTCCTATTTTTAGCACCAACAAGAGTTTTGGTTAACCAACATTTTGAATTTTTGAAGGAGCATGTTTTGCTTGATGATATTGGAATTGTGACGGGTGAGGATTTAATACCAAAACGAAAAAAGTCGTGGTTTAACAGTATAGTTTGCGCTACACCAGAAATTACAAGAAATGATCTTCAACGTGGCATAGTACCAAATGAGCAGTTTAGTTTGGTAATTTTTGATGAAGCACATCGTGCAGTAGGTGATTATGCATACACATCAATAGCAGCAAACTTTTCTAGTAATGTACTATTTCTTGCAATGACTGCCACATTACCAAGTGACAAACAAAAGGCAGACGAAATTGTAAAATCACTTAGAATTAACAGGGTATTACAAAAAACAGATGAGAGTCCAGATGTAAAGCCATACATTCAAGAAACAAAGACAGAGTGGATAAATGTTGAATTACCGTTAGATATGAAAGCAATTCAAACATGTTTAAAACTTGCATTAGATGAGAGATACACTCTGTTGAGAAAAAATGGCATACAGTTATCTATAGAAAATAAATCTCTTTCTGCCTTACTACGTGTACGTCAGTATGTATTAACACAAAATAGAAGATCAGCCAAACCACTCTTCACAGCAATTAGAATAACATATGCATTGAATATACTTGAAGCTCATGGAATTACATCATTTCTAAAATTTTGTGAGCGGACACAAAAGAAAAAAGGTGCAGGCATAAAAGAATTATTCGAGGTGGATCCAAATTTTACACGCGCAATACAATTGGCTAAAATTTCACAGTCAAAAGGAATAGAGCACTCAAAAATTCCAAAACTTCTCGAAATTGTTTCATCTATGAAAGATAAGGTGTTAATTTTTACAAGTTATCGTGATTCCGTAAATGTAATAAATGAAAAATTAAACGAGATTGGCGTAAGATCTGAAATCTTAATTGGAAAATCTGGTGAAACTGGTCTTAAACAAAAAAAACAAGTTGAAACTGTTCAAAGATTTCGTGATGGAGAAACTAAGGTGTTGGTTGCGACACGTGTAGGTGAAGAAGGTTTAGATATTTCTGAAGTAAACCTTGTAGTTTTTTATGATAATGTTCCAAGCTCAATTAGGTTCATTCAGAGAAGGGGAAGAACTGGCAGAAAAACATCAGGTCGATTAGTTGTTCTAATTGCTAAAGATACTATTGATGAAGTGTATTATTGGATTGGTAGACGAAAGATGGCATCATCCAAAACTATGGGCGAAAAATTATCAAAGAAATTAGAAGCACAGGAAATCACCAGTGAATCATTAGATAGTTTTCTTTAAGATTTGTCTTCTGAATCATCGTCATTATTGTGATTACCAGGACCAAGCATCTCTTCAGGTTTGATGTTTTGGTCCCACTTACCTCTAACACCCTTTAACAATGCAATAATTCCACCAGATATGATTACAATCACTATCACAAATAGCACATTTTTCTCTTGTAGGTATACATCACATTCAATTTTGATAGGCGGTTGATCCTCTGGATATTTGTAGCATTCTGAAAACTCTTTAGTTTGAACTGTAATCTCTGTAAATTGTGCACCAAACACACCTAATACTATAAAACCAATTGTAATTGCGACCAATCCGATCATAATAAATCTCATATCACTCATATGCATTATTTGATTTTTGGATATTTTAAGAATGTCTAACATTATATTATACTTCAAGAAGAACTCAATCAAATGTCAAATTGGGCAAATTTTGCAATAAGTGCAGTTAAACGTGGACCAGGATTAGGTAAGATTAGCCAAGTTCAGATTCATGAGGATAAGGGAAAAGAATTTGGACCCGCAATTATTGTCGATAAACATGAAGTTGCGTCTGATATAAAACGTGGCAAGAAATACATCACAATTTTTAGGACAACTGAAACAGATTGGGAGCAAGGAGATTATGTCAGAAGTTATGTCAAAGACGGTGAAGCCCATATAAGAACAGATGATAACAAGGTTGATTCAGATAATCTTGGCATGCTACCTGATATAGAATAGAAATGTCAAAAATCAGCCAAATTAATTATGATGTTCAGTTTGAACCATTTTTTTCAAATTTTACATTCAATGGAATTGAAATCATTACATTAACAACCACACCTACTAACTCATTTACAATAAATGCTGCAGAACTTGATATCAAGAATTGCCATATTATTCATAAAGGTAAAACCATTAAAGTAAAAACTCATTTAGATGCAGAAAAAGAGATTCTGATCATTTCACTTTATGATAAAACACGAAAAATTTCCGGTAATGTAAAAATCTGTATTGAATTTATTGGATCATTGAATGATAGATTATTAGGATTTTATCGTAGTAAATACAAAGATACATTGGGAAAAATTAAATATCTAGCAACAACTCAATTTGAGGCAGCTGATGCACGACGAGCATTTCCATGTTGGGACGAACCTGCAATAAAAGCCACATTTGATGTTTCACTTCTAGTGGAAAAAAACATGACAGCCATATCCAATATGCCTGAAAAAACAAAAAGAAGTGTTAATTCTAAAACATTAGTTGAATTTCAAAGAACCCCAATAATGTCAACATACCTTTTGTACCTAGGAGTTGGAGAATTTGAATTCTTACAAGATAATCTAAGGAATATCAAGATTCGAGTTATAACAACCAAAGGTAATAAAAAGAAGGCAAAACTATCGTTGGACTTAACAAAAAAGTTTCTGTCTGAATATGAAAAATATTTTGGGATAAAATACCCCTTACCAAAACTTGACATGCTTGCAATACCAGACTTTGCAGCAGGAGCAATGGAGAATTGGGGAGCAATTACGTTTCGTGAAACTATATTGCTCTATGATCCAAAAACATCTTCAACCAGAACTAAACAATACATTGCAGAAGTTATTTCTCATGAGTTAGCTCACCAATGGTTTGGAAATTTGGTCACAATGCAATGGTGGAATGATCTCTGGCTGAATGAGAGTTTTGCTACATTTATGGCTACTAAGATAGTCGATAAATTTTATTCTGAATGGGATCTTTGGGACCAATTCTTGGATGATGCAATGAACACTGCTATGAGTCTTGACTCTCTAAAAACATCACATCCAATTGATGTCGATGTAAATCATCCATCAGAGATTAGATCAATATTTGATTCTATATCATATGATAAGGGTGGTTGTATATTGAGGATGCTTGAGCATTTTGTTGGAAAGAAAAATTTTCAGAACGGTCTTAAAAAATACTTAACAAAATATCAGTACTCTAATGCACAGGGCAGTGATCTTTGGAATTCAATTGGAAGTGTTTCAAAGCAGCCAATTGATAAAATGATGAAGACGTGGATTAAGCAAGTAGGGTTTCCATTAGTTTCAGTGTCAAGGAAAAATTCTAAATTATTATTAAAACAATCAAGATTTCTTTTAGAAGAAGTAAAGTCATCTAAAACTGGCACTTGGTCTATTCCACTTATTATTGAAGAAGGGAACAATAGAACAAAAAAACTAATGACAAAAAAATCAGAATTAATCAAACTCAAAAATAAACAAAGAAATTTTCTCATAAATCCAGGCAGAAGTGGGTTTTATCGTGTTAAGTACGATACTGACACATTAGATAATCTATCACTTCTAATCGATGAGAAAATACTTGATTATATTGATAGATGGAGTATTCAGAATGATTATTTTGCTCAAGTAATATCATGTAAAGCAAATGTGCATGAGTACCTTGACTTCACCAGTGCATATTATGATGAGGATAATTATATTTCATCATTAAGTTTGGCACACAATCTATATTCATTATACATAATTTCACACAAGGAAAAATTCTCCAATGAATTAAGACAGTATTCAGTAAATTTTCTTGGAGCAATTATTGATAGGCTTGGCTGGGATAAAAAGAAAAACGAACCTCATACAAATGCACTTCTACGTAGCTTTGCAATAGTAGGGCTAGGAAAATTAGGAGACGGTGAAGTGATATCAGAAGCAGAATCACGATTTAAAAATTTTTTAAAAAACCCGAACTCACTTTCTGCAGATTTACAAGAAGTTGTGTTTTCACTTGTTGCATGGAATGGTGATGAATCAGTGTACACAAAATTCACAGCACTTTATAAAAAAGCAAATTCCCAAGAAGAAAAATTACGATTCCTTACTGGCATGTGTAATTTCAAGCAGAAAAAATTACTGATGAAAACACTACAGTTCACACTAGGCCCAGATGTTCGTTCACAGAACATACAGATGCCTATAATGAGAATAACCTCAAATATTTATGGAAAAGATTTCATGTGGCCATGGCTAAAAAAGAATTGGAAAAAAATCGTGACTAAAGCTGGGATTGGAAATCCTCTATTAAATAGAGTCGTTGCAAGTATTGGACATGTTGTTGTAGCCAAGCAAGAAAAGGAAATAAGAAAATTTTTCAAAGAAAATCCTGTACGTGGTACTGAGAGAACACTAGAACAGATGTTAGAACGTGTACGTGTACACTCAAAACTTCTTTCTGTATTAAAAGAAGAATTTGCATAAATGTCATCAATAAAAAAAACATCCAGTATTATAATATCTGCAATCATTGTGACAGGAATTGCACTCGGAATAGCAAATCAATTAAAATCTGACGAAAATGATATTCTATCACAAATTGAGTTTGATGCAGTTTACATAGAAAATGATAACATAGTACAAATAACATTTGAAGACAAGTCAAGTGACACAGAATTTGTAGTTTTAGAGATTTTGGGAATGGATGTCACATATCATAAGGAGTATGTTCTAGATGATAAGTCAGGGTTTATTGAAAACATGTATCTAGAAAAACCTCCCAAATACGGCTGGAAAACGATTCCTGTTGTATTAGATATACAACATTCTAAATTTGGAAATATTGGACTAAAAACTGAAATTCATGAAATAGATCAGCCTATTCCTACGATAATAATAGAACAGAAGTAGTTATTTTTCTAGTGTATTCTTGAGATTTTTTAGGGATGATGTATAAAACTCTGAAAGAAATTTTGTAAAGGTAATGAGTTTAGATTTTTCTTCTTTACTTGAAAAATGTGATTCCCATGTCACTACAACACCATTATCAGTTCTATTCATAGAAATTGTTGCATGGTATGCAATTAATGGTAGTCCTGATACTGCAATATAGGAAAAATATTTTTTTGGACGCCAACCAACAATATGTTCCTCTACGTTAGAACCGTCTTCAAATGAGATTAATCTTATTGCACCGACACCACGTTTTTTTGTAGAAAGAAATTTAGTTGACTTTTGACCTTCAAGCCAGCTTAATGATGTGATTTTACTTACATAATTCCATATATCATTAACACTGCTTTTTATCACGACACTTTTTTTTATAGAATTTGTTTCCACTGTATTGAAATGTCTGTCAAATGTATATATGAGATCTGTTATTGCTTTACTACATGGTATTTGGTTGGGGTAAGAAAAAGCAAGTTGTTGAGGAAACAAGAGAAAAACCAGTTTTGCCTACACATAAGGAAGCTACATTAGAAAACATTCCAGACATACTTGAGGATATCACAAATTTACGTCAGAAGACGCTTGTTATAGAAGTCAAATCGTTTCAAAAAAGAATAGAAGTAGATCGAAAAACTTTGTTATTGATTGCTGATGAACTAGGAAAAGACAGTCTAAACACCAACGAAATGGATCCGCATCTAGTATTACTTGTAAATCGTGGAAAAAAAGAGGTTATATCATCAATACAAAACGAGTTTAAAGGAACCTTCCCTGAAATTAATTCATTTGATAATGTATTAGGTTTTCAAAGAAATGCATCTAGAGGTATTAAGAAAGTTGGTGATATGCTAGGTAAGCATTCTCGTGTTATACACATTTTTGCCAAAAAATATGCAAAAAAGCTCAAAGGTGATCTAGGTATACTCACAGATAACCTGAGTGAAGTTAATGAATTGATATCAAACTATAACTCAAATCAGGAATTATTAGAAAGTATTAGACATTCATTAAGTGATTTTTCAAACATAAAAAAAGACATAGAAAAACAAGAACGGAGAAAGATGGAATTAGAAAAATCAATAGAGGAAGAACAACAAAACGAGGCAAAACTGCAAAAAGACATTGAAGAGATGGAGTCATCAAATAACTATAAAGAATTTTTAGACATTAAAGAAAATATTACCTCAGTATCAGTTGAAGAAAAATCAATTAAGAAGAAAATTGAAGAACAATTTCTAAAAATATCTAGACCGTTGAACAAGTACGTTTATGTCTCAGCACTTGATAAACCACTCAAAAAAATAACAGAGAATCTTACATTATCACCTTATGATGTTTTGTCAGCAGAAAATATGCTTGACATTAAAAAAATCTTAGATGCAGTTCGATCTGGAATTGAATCAGGTTCGGTGTCTGTAAAAGATGTTGAAAAATCTAAACAGTCCATAAACGACATTCAGGATTTACTTCCACAGTTAATTGCACAAAAAGCAGAATTTATTCAAAAAAGGGATAAACTAAACGAAAGTCTAACTATTTTTGATAATGACAGATTAGTCACATTAACTCATAACTTGGAAAAATCTAGATTTAATATTTCAGATAGAGAATCCAAAATTTCTATAATTCGACAGCAAATTGATTCTAGTAAAAGCTCTGTTCATGATATGATTTCAAAACTAGAATTAAATCTAAAACAGGCATCATCTATTTCCTACAAGATATCATATAGTGAAAATGATTTTTAAAACTAAAAAAGTAGAGAGAAGTGTCACACTAACAAAAGAATCACAAGATGGAATTCTATCTTATTGCAAAATGAATCATCCTGATGAGATGGTCTTAATTTTAAAAGGAAAATCAAAGAAAGGTAATATTCTAGTTGAAAGTTTGGTAATCCCACCATTTTCAGAAACTGGTCCAACATTTGCTGGATTTCCATCAAGTTTTTTGCCATTGGATTTGAGCTACATAGGAATGGTGCATTCGCATCCAGTAGGCTCGGCAGAACCATCACTTGAAGACTTGAATAATTTTTTTGGCTTGGTCTCACTAATTGTTAAAGCACCATATAATGAAGAAGACATATTTGCTTGGGACAGCTCGGGAAATCCTATACCAATTTCGGTTTCCTAACAATCATAATTATGACTAAAGATTTCTGACAAAACCTTATATTCAATTTACAAGAAGAAGAAACATCTTGATTAATTACAAGTCATATTTGATATTCTTATTTGCATCGTTAGCTGTTAGTATTGGTCTCCAAATGATTTTACCATTTCCTTATGGTCTTGGTGCTGCATTAGCAATATTCATTGCATTCCCAATTTTACTAAGAAGAAGAATGATGAATCGTATGAGAGGTGGATTCGGTGGTGGTTCAGGTAGTTCTGGTGGATTTGGAAGTGGTTTATTTGGACAGAATAGCGAAAGTTCTACTAAGGTGAAGTATGAATGTCTGGTTTGCCACAAAGTGTATAATGCCAGAGAATGTCCTAGATGTGGTTCTACAATGAAACGTGCAATGTTTTAGATTAATCATTATGTCAGAAGTAGAATTATCACTAGATATAATACGAAAAAAAGTTTTCTTTCATAATTCTATTGATGTTTGGATTTCTGCGTGTGAAGAGAAAGATGTTGATTGGTTTAATATTGAAAACTATAAAAGATTCATTGCATATTTACTTGAAAATAATCTTCAGATGAAAGCTTTCAATCTGTGTGCACATGAAGCAGGTGCAACAGAAGAGAAAAAAACAAAATTTACAGATATTCTAGATGAAACCAAACAGACTGATCCAAACTCTGCAACATACACAATCAAACTAAGTAGTAGTACAATTGATATAATCAGAAAATTTAGTTTTAAAAATTAACTATCTTTTTAATTTTGGATTTACAATTGAATCTAGTGCATTTCCTATGAATACAAACGCCAGTCCTGTTATTGCGATTAATATTCCTGGTGGTACAATCCACCACCAGAATCCTTGTGCAGCCGCACCATACGTGTTTGCATCATGAAGTATCTGTCCCCACGTAGGAAATGATGGATCGCCAAGACCAAGAAAACTCAATCCAGCTTCTGTGGTGATTGCTGCCGGAACTGATATTGCAATACTTGCAAATGCATATGGAAGTAGCTGTGGTATGATATGTTTGAATATTATTTTACTGTCTTTTTGACCCATAATTCTGGCAGCCTCTACATACTGCCTTGTTTTTATTTGCAGTGACATGCTTCTAGAGACTTTAGCTACACCAACCCAGCTAAATATCATCAAAAATCCAATCATCAGGAATATACTATTACTAATTGTCACTGCTAATATTATGAGGAATGGTAATGCAGGTAGTGCATAAATCACATCATTAAATCGCATCATTGTTTCATCAATTTTTTTACCTTTGTATCCAGAATACACTCCATAGATTAATCCAGCAACAACAGAGCCAATTGCGACAGAAATCCCAATAAATAATGCAAGTGGTGTTCCCCAAAGAAGACCGACTGCAAGATCCCTTCTAAGTTCATCAGTTCCCATTAGCCCAAATGCTTTACCACCAAGAATAATTTTTGAATCTATAGTTTCACTTTGATTATTTATTCCATACGTGTTAACTACAAATACATAATCTCCTTTCAGAATTTGATTTGTGGACGTATTTGAGAATATAATATCAGTCACACTTTTTTTAGAAATATCGAAATCAAATGTATCTGATTTCATATTCAGATTCTTTTTTATCATTGCATCTGTTGAAAAAATTCTTTGTTTGTAAACAGTCTCATTTTCAGAAAAAGGAAGTGATGTAGATAAGAGATTCATTTCCAGTCCATCTGGGCGAAGTAAACTTAATGAAACTAAATGTGATCCTGAATACTTGGTCTCAAATTCATATGCAAAGTCACTTGGAAAATCATCAAATTCAAAATTTACAAGAAACTGGTGTGATGTGAGATACATATTATCAGAATTTGATTGAAAAATATCAGGTAGTAGAATTTTATGTTCGGGAGTCTTTTCGCTTGTAAAATAGTTTACCCAAATTGGTATTGATACTTTTGGATAACTTAGCCATTTTTCTGGATTATTCCATTCTTGAAAAGTTGATACTGGAATAGTTATTATTGCTATAGCTGATATTGTAACTAGACCGATAATTATTGTAATCCCAGCTATTCCGAGTGTGCTTTTGGCAAAATCACGCTTAAGATCACCAGCAGAAACACTACTCATATTCCAGTCCTCACACGTGGATCTAAGTACCCATAAAGAAGATCAGCTATAAAGATACTAATTAAAAACAAAACTGTCAAAACATAGGTAGATCCGATTATCACGGGTAAATCCATAACGCTTATGGCTTCAAAATACAATCTTCCCATTCCAGGCCAATCAAAAACAGCTTCGGTAATGATTGCACCACCTAAAGAACCAGATAGGCTAAGTGCAAGAATAGTCACAATTGGTGGTGCAGCATTCTTTAATGCATGTTTGTATATAATTTTCTTTTTGTTAATTCCTATAGTCTTTTTTGCAGTGATAAAATCCTCTTGCATGACTCCAACCATAAAGTTTCTAACAAGATATGCCCACGAACCAAATCCAATTAATACAATTGTTATGACAGGAAGTGCCATGTGATACAAGAGTGATAAGATGTATCCTGGATCACTTGGTTCAATATCAGGAGTTGCTCTAGCTGGAAAAATTTGATATACAAATGAGAATACAAATATCATTAACATTCCAACCCACCACACAGGAAAACTACTACTTATGATTGCAAACATAGATGTGATCCTATCAGTTTTTGAACCAATTTTACTACTTGATGCTGCTCCCAACATAATTCCAATTATTGAAATTATTATGGTTGCAGTAGTGAATAGTAAAATAGTCTTTGGGATTTTTTCAAGAAGTATGTCACCCACATTAGAAGAGCCAGTGTCACTTGTAAGAAAAGTTGCATTACCAAAATCTAACATCATAATCTTCAACATCGTGTATCCAATTCTTTGTGGTGAATACCATGGTGTATCAAGACCCAAAATGTTAATTCTTTCATCAATTTTTTGCTGAATAAATTTTTCAAATTCCTCTGGATTAGTAAAACTTTTGGCAATTGATGGATTATCAGTTATTTCAGAGCGGACTTGGAACACTATACCTTGCTTTAATATCGTATCCATGTTTGAGCCAACAAGTGCTATTGTTAGCAAAAGTGTAATCATTAGTACACCAAACATTGTGATCCCTCTCGTCACCAAGTATCGCTTTAAGCCCAATATTGAAAATTATTCTAATTTACATATAACATATTTGGATAACAACGCTGCAGGCGTAAAATAACTTAAAAGCCACAAGAACGAATTTCCAAAATGCAAGAATTTGCCAATTCACACTCATTGCGAGATGGAATTTTTGAATTACTGTCATCTGTAAATATAGCAACAAAACAAAATATCGAATTACTTGATTACATAATTAATTTATTTAATAAAAATGGACTATCCAGTGATTATTATGGTTATCACAATATTGATCATGAACTTGAAGTGACATACGTGACATTGATGTCATCCATTCATTCATTCAATCAAAAAAAATTTGAATTAGATGATGTGAGATATTTATTTGCATCTTCACTTTTACATGATTTTGATCCTGGAAAAGCTGTTGATAGACCACATGAAAAAAGCGTAATAGATTTTATCAATAATGATACAAAAATTCAGAAACTATTACAAGATGCAGATATTGATTTCAATCTTGTTTGTGCATTAATTTTACGAACAGTCTATCCTTGGACTGGAGAAATTAAATCCAAAACAGAAGAAGAGATAAAAAATTATTTAATTTCATCATCTCATACAAGAGGCGATGTTGAGAAGCAGTATCATTTTATGAATCTTGGACATTTTTTATCTATTGCTGATCGAGTTGGTGGTTATTCTTTAGGGGATTTCTCAAAGGCTATGGAGATGGCTAAAATGAATGCACATGCATCAGGATGGCATCCAGCATTAATAGTAAGAAGGGCGGTTTCATTTTTTGAAGATATGTTAAACAATGAATCAACTGTATGTGAACAAGTACTTAATGGAATACCAAAGCACATGAGAAAAAACTTTCTTGATAATATTGTAAGTTTTATGAAACTTCGTCAAGAAGAAATTCAAGTTTATAATAAATTCACTTATGAGGGTTTGAAACTTGTACCACGAATTGAAAAAAATGCACATAACGACGAGTTTATCAATTCATTATTAGAAATTTATAAAGAACTTCCTAAACCATTACAGTTTGCACGAGAGGATTTCGTAGAATCAATTCATGATAAGGAGACAATTTTAAACACATTACGTGTTGGTGATGCTAATGGTCCAATAATCGGTTTTGCTAAGGGTGGACCATTAGAGCAATATAATTTTCAAATTGATCTTAATGATGAAAATTATGGGAAAGATAATACCGTATTTTTAGAACCAATTGCACTGAAAAATGGTTATTGGGGATTCCATGGCGGTCGTGAAATTCGTCAGTTATTTTTGATGCAGGGTCAGTCAAGGGGTTTTTCGTATATGACAAGTTTTGCTATGCGTGATGTTATACAGTATAGAATTGATCATGAACAACATATAGAATTTGTTAAAAAATTTGATCCAGAACGATGGGACTACTATAGAGTCACATTTTAGCTGAAAATATCTATTAGTGTTTTGTACTCTAATTGTGAATAAAATATTTGATTTAACTCAATCTGGAAAAAAATACCTAGATGAAGGAAACTATTCTGACGCACTTAGATGCTTTGAGCAAGCATTATCACTTGATCCAGCAAATCCAGATTTGTGGAATCTTAAGGGTATGGCATTACGTAGTTTGGGTAGATATGACGAGGCATCATTTTCATATAACAGATCATTAGAGATCGAACCAAGAGACAAGGAATCCTCATAATTAAATCATGTTCATAATATAATTATGCTAAATGATTATATTGCTTCTCAAAATTTGAAAATTTACATGGCAGACAAAATCCAATTTCAAAATATAATTAATAAAATATTCAAAATCAGCAAAAAAGTTAGGTTTGTCACCATTATTTCTGACAGTGGAAAAATAATTTTATCTGAGATGAAATCTGATAAGCATTCATTATTAAAAAAAGAGAATGAAGAAAAATTTTGTAGAGAAGTTGCGCAAAGAAAAAAAATGAGAAAGGAATTTGATAAATCTCTTGGAAAAGTTAGATATGTTAATGTTGAGAGAGAAAATATATCACAAATTGTGGTATATGTCAAGTCAAAATCAATTTTTGTCACAGTTGAGCCTGAATTAACAGTTGATTCAAAAGCAGTGTTAGTTTCAAAAATTAAGAAAATAACTACATCTATTAATTAATAATTAGTTTAACATGGCAAAAAATAAGAAAATTTTAATCGATGAGATGGATGATGGAATGGACGATAAACTGAAATCAATTGGGTTTGATGCGTATAGTGTGAAAAAATTGCGTGCAGATGGTATAAAACTTCATACTGATTATTCGATACTTAATTATGCAAAAAAAAATAATATGATTTTAGTCACTCGTGATACTGAAAACGGCCAAGCATGTGAGGAGAATAATTTACCATGTATTTTATTAGATAATGATGAAATTTTTAAAGTTGTACTAGAAAAATTAAAACATTTATGAAATCTTAATTCTTTTATTTTGGTAATTCATTCTCTATATCATGAAAGTATGTAGTGGAAGAAAAACTGCCTATCTTAATGGGATGTCTTATGAAGAATGTAAAAATTTGGCAGAAGATATCACACAACAATTGAAACTTAAAATAACATCTAATGGAAAAATGACTTGGTCTGAACTAATGAATGAAACAGGGCATGATGAGTTAATCTATAAGTTGACTCTCAAATACTTACGTCGAGATGGATATGATATTGGAAACTCAAAATTACCTGAAATAAAACCAATTAATTAATTTGACATTCGTTATTTGTAGCATTACTGATCCTTCTTGCCAAAATGAATGGTGTTAAAAGTAGTATAGGTATGGTGATTGCAATAAAAAGTGTTTGAAGTTCTGAAATTGCAATAGTGAAAGCAACTGCACTTGTAGCACCTACAAATAATGACAGAAAAGAACCAACGCATGTAGGACATGCTATAAACAATCCTGTCGTCGCAGCAACTCCTCCAAGCCCACCAGTTTTTTTAGAGATCGAGATTGCACTAACCGCTAATGCTGTATTTGATGCCACCAAATATGAAACTGTCATTTGCAATACAAGATTTAACGGAATAACTTGAATTCCAATGTGTTCAGTTAGATATGCAATAAATTTAGGCATAAAACCTGGTGCACCACAGCATGGTGTAATATGTGCTGATGGAATTGTTGCACCATAGTGATATGAAAATATAACTTCTGGTTGGTAAACTAGAATTCCTGACGTCATGGAGAAAAACACACCGTACATGATGAATGTTATAATAAACACTTTCTTTGCTTTGAGATTTAATGTCACACTAGAAATTACTGTTAGAGGATTCTGTGATGGTTCTAATGCCTTTCTTTTTTGATATCTTCGTAATCCTATACCTATCACAGTAAACGACACAATAATTAAGATATAGAATACAATTGAAAGTCTCTCAATTGAGTTTATTGCATCAGGTGTTAAACCAGGATTCTCAAATCTTGAATATATTAAAAATAGAATCCCAATTGCAACTAGTCCCAAAGTTATTAGTCTTTTATCACTTTGACTACCTGATGTAGTCTTTGTTCTCATACAAAATACAATTACACCTTCAATATTTATTTAATAACATATTATATGACTAACAAGTTGAAAATTGATCAGGTACAGGATCCAGATTACGAGGTTGTAACAATATCAAATTTGGGGTTTGTGGATCCATATGGAAATGAAGGATTAGTAGTTTTAACATCACCTGATAAAAAGGAGTTTTATATGCGTGCGTTCTCTGGTGAGGTTTCACGTCATATAGCAAGTTTTCTTGATGGTGATCACGATTCAATTCCAACAATTTACAAGATGCTAGAGGACATTTGTGAGGCAAGTGAATTATTATTAGTGAAGGTAAAAATTTATGAAAGCGGAGACGCACTTAGAGCAAATCTATACCTCACTGGAAAAAGGGATTTGGTTTTAAGAAATTATCGTGCATCAGACGCAGTGACACTAGCAGTTTACTATAACATTCCAATTATGGTACGAAAAAATATGTTACAAGATCCTATTGAAAATTCTACAGAGTCTTCTAAAGCCAATTAAAACATATCAAGACTAATGATTCTTAGGTGACAATATCACTCAGTCTATCCTCTTCTACGGCTTTTCTGATTTCCATAGCAATTCTTCGACCTACACCAAATGTGACTCCATACTGATATTTTGTATATGGGCTTGTTGTTGCAACTATTGGGTTTCCTGGTACCCGTAATGATACATCGTATACAATCATTTCAAGATCTTTAGTAATTACACTTTGAAGCGAAAATGGCCCTATTATTCCAGGAGAATATTCTTTTTTTGTTGCACGCACAAATTTATCACCCATTTTAAAGACTTTTTCTAAGAGTGATTCTCGTATACTAGCTGGAGTATGCCCAACCTCAATATTTTGCAGAGGAATATCCATCTCAAGTTGTTGTTTGGCAGGAAGTGCATTATAATCATGGATATTTGTTTGCAGTCTTCTTTCAATCCCAATAAAATCAACTTGATCTGAAATTGGTGTATAAAAATAATTGAAATTTAGGTATGTTCCTATAGCAAGTTCTTCAATAGTGGCTTTCTCTAAATCTTTTTTTGCAATAATTCCCTTTTTGATTTTTTCTTCAGATTTTGCTTTATAATCTGCATAAGACGTGACAGTGAAAAATGCACGTTCCAAACTCCTATTTTTTTCCATCACTTTTACAATAGCAGGTTTGTTTATTGATTTTGGACTTTCAAATATTTTTGGATACTTTATGCCTGCTTTTTTTAATAAATAGTATTGATTTCTTTTATGATCACGCTCTTCTGCTTGGAATAGTTTTCTATTACCAAAGATTGGAACTTTTAGTTTGTTCTCTAATATATCATATCCAAGATATGCAGTAAGTGAACGATGTGGTACAAGTAATGTGTTTGTCTCTCTTAGTAATTTCTGATTTGCAGAACTTGCCATATCCTTGAATTTATCTACAATTTTAATACTATCTGCAATTCTGTTAAATCTTTGATAAGGAATTTCCCTTCCCTTTTGACAAAAAACAATCGTTTCAATGTCCTCATCTTTTGCACCATCCATTATTTCCAATGCAGAATGACTACCTAAAACCCCAATTCTTAGATTTGTATATTCAGATACAACCCGCTGCATTTCTGATCTTTTTATCATACATGTTACCCTTGAATTACGAAATTAAATGTTGAGTTATGAGGTTTGTTTTTAGATATGTACATCTAATAATTTTCTATGAGTGCAGAGATGATTCTAGTTGGAGTTATTTTA
>CAYQPZ010000016.1:0-19814 GCA_964419505.1 uncultured Candidatus Nitrosopelagicus sp.
ATCACAGAAACGGTAATTTTCATAATTTGTCTTTTGTCATCTTTGATTTATACTATTACGTCAAAAATCAAGAATTGTGTATGATCTAAAAATTGGAAAAAAAACAATAAAAATTTCAAAAAAATCAAAATCCTAATAAAGCCCATCTCATAGGAAATCTCAATGGCAGATAAAGCACACCTGAACATGATTATCACAGGACACATTGATAATGGCAAATCCACTACAATGGGTCACTTTTTGATGGATCTAGGTGTAGTTGATGAAAGAGCAATTGCTCAACATGCCGAAGAATCTGAAAAAACTGGAAAAGGTGATACTTTCAAGTACGCTTGGGTAATGGATAATATCAAAGACGAGAGGGAGAGAGGAATCACAATCGATCTTGCTTTTCAGAAATTTGAAAGTCAAAAATACTTCTTTACATTAATTGATGCTCCTGGTCACAGGGACTTTATCAAAAATATGATTACTGGTGCATCTGAAGCAGATGCTGCAGTCCTTGTACTTTCTGCAAAAGAAGGTGAAACTGATACTGCAATTGCACCTGGTGGTCAGGCTAGAGAACACGCATTCTTACTAAAGACTCTTGGAGTTGGTCAGCTCATTGTCGCCATTAACAAAATGGATGATAGTAAATTCTCTGAAGATGCATATAATGCAGCAAAAGCAAAAGGAGAACAGTTAGTAAAATCTGTTGGTTATAAATTAGAAAACGTTCCATTCATTCCAGTTTCTGGATGGACTGGAGAAAATTTAGTTAAAAAATCTGAAAATATGCCATGGTACAAAGGCAAGACACTGTTAGAAGCATTTGATGACTTTACAGCACCTGAAAAACCAATTGGTAAGCCACTTCGTGTTCCAATTCAAGATGTTTATTCAATAACTGGAGTTGGTACAGTTCCAGTTGGACGTGTTGAAACTGGTGTAATGAAACCTGGTGATAAAATTGTTGTAATGCCTTCTGGCGCAGCAGGGGAAATCAAATCCATCGAAACACATCATACTGAAATGCCAAAAGCCGAAGCCGGTGACAATATTGGTTTTAATCTTAGAGGCATTGAAAAGAAAGACATCAAGCGTGGAGATGTTTTAGGTGATCCAGCTAATCCACCAAAAGTCGCTAAAGAATTCAAGGCACAAATTATAGTCATTCATCATCCAACTGCAATTGCTCCAGGTTATACACCTGTTATGCATGCACACACTGCACAAGTTGCAGCAACAATAACTGAATTTGTTTCAAAAATTAATCCTGCAACTGGAGCAACAGATGAAGAGAGTCCAAAATTCCTTAAAGTTGGTGACTCTGCAATTGTTAAGATTAGACCAGTAAGACCAACACCAATTGAAACATTCCAAGAATTCCCAGAGATGGGACGATTTGCACTAAGAGATATGGGCGCAACAATCGCTGCCGGTGTCGTTAAAGAGATTACCGAAGAACATACACCATAGAGCGAGTCATTATGGCTCAAAAAGCTCGCATTAAACTCACTAGTATTAGTCTTCCAAAACTAGGAGATGTATGTGATGAAATTATGGGTATAGGTAAAAAAACAGGTGTAAAAGTTAAAGGTCCAACTCCATTACCAGTTAAGCGCCTTAACATAGTCACACGAAAATCACCATGTGGAAATGGAACAGAGACGTATGATAAATGGGAAATGCGGATGCATAGACGCATAATTGATCTAAATGCTGATGATAAGGCAATTCGACAATTAATGCGATTAAAAATTCCAGATGATGTATATATTGAATTATCATTGAAATAGTATGGCAGAAGAAAATTTTACACAGCAATCTGAGGAAATTTCTGAAGAAAAATTTGATGTTGTTTACAGGTGTTTAAGATGTGGAAATCACAGTATGCTTGCAGAATTGAATAGATTACCTGAAATCAAATGTATATGTGGATTTCGTGTATTCACAAAAGAGAGATCAGGTTTGGTAAAGACAGTAAAAGCAATCTAGTCTCTGTCTTTTTTGTAACTGTGAAATCTCTGTAAATGAGTCCTCATGTCTTCCATATTCGAAAAATTTTGGTTACACTCTTTGCAGTCATATGGTAAATCCTTGTAATGTGTAACTTGTAGATGACCCATTAATTCTTCATGCTTCTTAAATTTTTTATCACAATGTTCACAAGAAAATTTTTTAGAAAAAATCATCATCCATTCTCTGCTTTTTGTGTATCCCAACACTTTCTACATAATTTACCATCTATTTTCCAATGATTTTTTGGTGTGTATCTAAAAAAACTTAATTTTGCACCACACATAATGCAGAATTCCTTCTTTTTATCAAAATCAGTTTCTTTTTTATCAAAACATGTTTTACATAACAAACCCTGCATGTCCCATTGCCAACGTGGTTCCCACAAATCTGTAACTTTTTTCTGCGTACTGCATGTCACACACTTTGATTTAATATTTGCATCATACTCATCCTGCATCTTGTCCATGTAACAGTTAGCACATAGTGGCGCCTCAATATACCATTCTTTTTTTGGTTTATGTTTGTGTTTTGTCGGTTTTTTACATATTGTACAAATTGCAGGTTCCTTATTGAACAAGCCCATAAATGTTGTAAAATCTAGATCTAATTAAATTATGAAAATAATATTAAAAAAACAAGACCAAGTAAGAATATTTTAGCTATTAAACTTCCTTAAGAAGGTCTTCTAATGCTTGGCTGGCATTTAGCATGCCATTTTTCTGTGCGTACTTTTCGATCATTTTGTATTGATCGTTAGTGAAACAAACTGGCATTGAACGTTTTTCCATACATAAACTAGTTTTTCTTTTTTAATAACTCTTACTTTATTTTGAAAAACTATATTGGTCTAAAATTATCTGTCATGTATGGGAAAAATGCGTCAGATTTTAGTTATTGGCAACAACGACAATGGCTGTACACCCAAACTGGAATCTATAGCATATGAAACTGGTAAGGAAGTTGCAAAATCTGGCTCAGTATTAATCACCGGAGGGCTCGGTGGTGTAATGAAGGCTGCTTCACATGGAGCAAAAGATTCTAACGGATTGACTGTTGGTATTATTCCACAAGATGACTCTGCAATGGCAAACGAATTTTGTGACATTGTAGTTCCATCTGGAATGGGTCTGTCACGAGACTTTCTTAACGCACTCTCCGCAGATGGCGTTATAGTTGTAGGTGGTGGCTCGGGAACACTATCTGAGATATGTGCAGCTTACATGTACAAAAAACCCATTGCAACTCTCAAAAACTCGGGTGGAATGGCAACCAAGTACTCTGACCAATTTATTGATCACAGAGAAAATGTCAAAATTGTGGGATTTGAGACTCCAAAGGATGCTGTTAACTACATACTACAACAAACTAAATCATAGACTCTAAGAGTGGATCTGGCTTGTAAAATTCACCATGTACTTCTGCAAGCTTGTTTAACTCGTCTACAATATTTTGAATTCCAATTTCCTTTGCTGTTTCAAACAATGGCTTTCTCAAACCTAGACCAAGTCTTACTGCCATTTCAATCTCTTCAACATCACTTGCACCATTTGTGATCAACCACGCTGCATTGTTTAGAACATTTGCAACAAGTTGGATTGGGTTACATTTTTGTGCAAGCTCTTCGGACAGTTCCACTCTTTCATACTTGTCATCAGAATATTTGTAATATCCCTCTCCTGATTTCTGACCAAGCTTCTTCTCATCAAACATTTTTTCAACTGTTTTATGGGGATTGATTACTTTTTTATCTCGCAGGTGCATTTCAACAGTTGCCTTGTGAATTACATCCATGCCTGTAAAGTCTGCCAGCTCAAAAATTCCCATAGGAAAACCAAGTTTGAATTTTACAGCCGAGTCAATCTCTTCAAGCGTAGCACCAGTTCTGTCTTGTAGATAGCATGCTTCATGGACCATTGGAATGAAAAGTCTGTTTATGATAAATCCTGGAACGTCTTTTCTACATAACACCGCTTGCTTGTTTACTGATTTTACAAATTCTTGGGTCAGATTAGTTATTTCGTGTGATGTTTTTTCACCTGGAATTACTTCGACAAGTTTCATTAGTTGTGGTGGGTTGAAAAAATGAATTCCAATAAATTTGTCAGGACGGGATGTTGTATTTGCAATCTCTGTAATTGGCAGTGTGCTTGTGTTTGACGCAAAGATTACTTCTGGCTTTGCAGCCTTGTCCAACTCTGCATAAACCTGTTTTTTTAAATCCATTATTTCGGGAACTACTTCTATTACCATTTCAGCGTCTTTTACTGCATCATTCAAATCTACAATTGGAGTAATTCTTGAAAAGATTGCATCGCCTTCTTCCTTTGATATTTTTTCTTTGGTGACAAGCTTATCTAGACTCCATTTTATTTTCTCCATTGCCTTGTCTAGAAATTCCTGTTTGATGTCTCGTAGGACAACATTATAGCCTGCTGTAGCAGATACCTGTGCTATACCATGTCCCATTACACCGGAACCTAAAACCGTGATGTTTTTAATTGTCAACAAGCATAGTATGAAAAACCGTTTTATAAGCTCATACAAGTTCTATCACATGGGTCTTTTTGGAAAAAAAGGAAAATCAACAGAAACCAAATGTAAAGAGTGTGGATTAGAATTACATCAGCCAGAAAGACTTGAACGCCACATGAAAAAAGCTCATGGTAATGTACCAGAGAAAAAGATGGATGGCAAACAAGGATTCCAAGAATCTGGCGGTATGTGGTAAAAATCTATTAATGTAAAATTTCTCATCAAAAAACATGGAATTATCTGACGGCCAGAAATATGCAACAGTTTTTTTAGGATCATCAGCCATTGCAGGAATAGTTCTTGGTACACTTGTATTTCCATTTTGGAATTTTATTCGTGAAGATGTAATAGAGGAAGTTGAAATTTTTAGCTCTGCTGATGGTAATTGTTATGTTGATACATTAGACGGAATCCCAAAAACGATTGAAAACTGTAATCTTAAAGAAGGAACGATTGTTGTCATAAAGTATGGGGGCATGGACTACCATGGGCAACTATTGTCTCGCCAGATGAGTGATTATGGACTGTATTTTTTGTAAAATAGTATCAAAAGAAATTCCAACAAAAATACTTGTTGAGACAGAATCATGTATAGGATTTCTAGATGCATTTCCATTGGCAAGAGGACATGCTGTGGTAATTCCAAAAAATCATTATGAAAAACTTCAAGACTTACCACCTGACATTAACACTGAAGTGTTCTCTACGGTCCATAGTCTTATTTCCAAAGTTGACTCTTTGACAGGTGCAACTCTGGTGGCAGTTCATAATGGCAAAGATAGTGGCCAAGAGATACCACATGTACACGTGCATCTGATTCCAAGAAGCAAAGACGATTCTGCAGGTCCAATACATTCTATGTTTTTACAAAAACCAGAATTGTCAGAGTCTGAAATTGATGAGTTATGTAGTAAACTTCGAATTAACTAGTATGGGAAGAGTCTTTTACCCTCGTCTAAGTCATCCACTCGTATGGCTTTAGTTGGACATGTCTCTGCGGCATTTAATATTTTCAAATTACTTGCACCTTTTCTGTTATAGACGTGAGATTTTGGATTCATCTGTTCTTTATCACCAACTGAAAAAACACTAGGTGCAATAGTTTCACAGCTACAGCATCCTATGCATAGGCTTTCGTCAACTTGTACCCCAAGATCAATCTGAGATGTTTTAGTCTTGAATCGTTGTGGTTCCTCTTTCGGTCTATTCTGTTTTGTAGTAGATCCATAATCCTCCCAGAATTTTTTCTCGTATTGCTTCCACCAATCTTTATTTTCTTCAAATTCTTGAGTGAATCTACTCCAGTCTTCTTCAGGAGTCTTGTTTTTTCCGCCGGAACCCCAATCTGCTCTCTTGTAAAATTTACTTTTCGAATTTTTCTTTTCACCATTTTGCGATTTTTTTGAAAATGAACTAGTTGCGTTTGAATGCTTGTTTTGATTTTTTAAATAATGATATGCCTCAGTAGCATTTTTGAATTTAATATCATTATTATTGTTTTTATTTTTGTCAGGATGATATTCTAGCACTAATTTTCTATACGAATATTTGACTTCATCAAATGATGCATTACCACTAACTGATAATATCTGATGTGCGTGTGATGTATTCAACTACATCATGATTGGTATTATATGATAAAAAGAATTCTAACTAACTACTTCATCATCCTGCTTCCAAGCAGGATCAACTATACACAAAACCTTCAGATCAATATGTCCAGTGTTTTCTAAATACTGCTTTGACAGCGGTGGGATGTAGATTGATTGGTTTCTTTCAACCTTTCCACTTTCTTCATCAACATGAATAATCCCTTCCCCGTCTAGAATAAAAAAAACTTCGGCACTTTTCATTTTATGTGGTTTAGAACTTTTTCCCGGTGAAATTATTGAATGTGCTAAACTATATCGTATTCCATTTAATGTGTTATCAGGATGAAAAATTGGTTTGATCTCCGAACCCTCATTGCCACGAAAAGAATCTAAACCTTCAATTTTTTTCGAAATCATTTCAAAACTCTGGTTACACTGTGTTTAAAATCTGAATCATACCAGATTGTTTTTGGTGCTTTATTTTTTCTAGGATATGAATTAATTGCAACATGTGAAAAATTAGTTTTTTTATTAGTAGAACCATGTGTGTGAAGTTTCATTGCAGGAATATGTACACAGTCACCAGTTTTTAATCTAATTTTTTTTGTGATTTTTACTGTAAAATTTTCTTTAGCTTTACCAAATTTATGATAAAGAATTAAACTTCCACATCCTTTAGTAACAATTAGTGTTTGACCTCCATCATGATAATGTAATTTAGTTCTTGATCCATTTTTGAAGGTGACATGGTAAATTTTTTCAGTTGCTGGTTTGATTGCAGCTGATATATCTTTTGCACTTATGACACCAGTGAAGTAGTTTGCCTTAGCTTTTTTACTTTTCATCCCGGTTTTAGAAAATATATTTTCCTTATTCATGAACTGACTACCTGAAAATTAGGTATATGTCTTATGCGTTAGATGAATTTAAAAACGATTCAAATTACTAAAAGTAATAAAATTGGCAAAAATTAATCCTAAAGTAAGAAAAATTACTTTGAAACCACAAATTGATTCAGACGTTGCTGAAGAGATGGTTGATAACAAAAAAGTAAAATTATTTCAAACTCTATTGAAAAAACCAAAAAAAAGTGAAATTCATCTTCATTCATTAAAGCTATTTTATGAGGCGTGTTTATTGTTATCAGGTAAATATACAGCAGATTTTATTCGAGACGCTAATCATACTATACATGTTGACAAAAATGTCCGTGAATTAATTATAGATGATAAAGTCTATCCGGTATCACAAAAAAAGAGTGTTTTAAGTAAATTAGAGCCAACACGTAAAAATAAAATCAAAGTAGAATTTCAAGAACGTCTAATAATTGAAAATGAAGATGACATTGCATTTGATCATCATGGAAAAGAAATTGATTTATCATATAAAAACACAGAAAAAATTGTTGAAAAATATCCAAGAAGAATTCAAAATGCTGATGATGATAATATCAAAAAACCAGAAATTACCATAGATGCAACAGTCAACAAATTAATTTCAAAACTCAAAAAACCTACTGATAAAGGAATAAAATCCTTAGACGAAAAAATTCAACTTTGTGATATACTTGAAGTCTATGTTCCAGTTTACGAAGCAAGATTAATTGGACCAAAAAAGAAGATAAAAATTCTACGTATAGACGCAGTCAGAAAAAAAATACTTTGATTATCTTATAATACTTTCAAATTCCGAGTCATCAATAAACCGTCCGAAAATTTCGTCTTCACGAGCCCATGTTTTAATCATCTTTGATTGTTTTGCAGCCTCTTTAAGTAAACTAAGTGACTCTTCTATTTCGTTTAGAGCAGCTTTACTTCTTGCTTTTGCATAAACAACATTTATGTTTCTGCCAAATTTTGTTAGAACTTTATCAAACACCACTATTGCTTTTTCGTGTCTGTCTAACTGTGCAAGTTCTACTCCTGTATGAAATAGTGCATCCAGATGATTACGATTAGAACGGTATACATTTTCAAAGCAATTTAATGCACGTTCATGCTTTCTCATCTTTCCTAGCACAATTCCTTTGTAAAATAATGGGTTTGAATTCTTTGGCTCAATCTCAATTGCTTCTTCTAAGCAGTCTAATGCTTCTTTATGTTTTAATTGACGATCTAATAATACGCCTTTGTTATAGTATGCCGCTGCATACTTTGGATCAGCTTTGATTGCTTTATTGTAATACATCATTGCATCATCTGGATTTCCTGTTTCTGCCATCGCAATGGCTCTGTTGTTGTATGATGGTGCATCTTTTGGATTAATTTCAATAACCTTATCAAAACATGAAATTGCATCCTGGTATTTTTTCAGTTGATTTAATGCAAGACCTTGATTGTATAGAGCTATAACATTTTTTGGGTCGTTTTTTAATGCTTTTTTGAAAAGTGATATTGCAGCTTTTGGTTGCTTTCTCTGCATTAGTGCCATTGCACCGTCGATTAGTTCTTCTGGGTCTTTTGAACCTCCAAATAATCCCATAATCTTTCTAAAATGCTGTCTCTATTGAAACTTTTCTTGAATGATTTCGCCGTTTGGTAATATTTCTTTGAATATTATTCCTTGAAATTTTGAAATTTTTGTCGCAATATCTTTCCATGAATCATTTGTTAGTCCGGCTTTGTGGCATGTGTGATTCAAAAACTGTTCTTCACTCCAGTTGTATTCAATTGGCACTTGTGGTAAAAGTAAACCTGACTTAAACCCATTTTCGATTATTAAACCATCACGGCCAATTTTTATTGAATCTAAAATTTCACTAGGTGAATTTGTCGATATTTCTTTTGTATCACTAAGTACAGTCACTTCAAACACTAAATCATCAAGATCATTCATCTTAACTGGGGAAAATCTTGGATCGTTTGTTGAAGCAGAAATTGCTGCGTCAATTAATGCATATGATAATTTTTTTATTGCAAGTGGATATCCTATGCAACCTCTCAATCCTGATTTATCATTTATTGTCACAAAAACACCTGCATTAAAATTAAATTTTTCATTAAATATGGCGTTAGAAATTTTTTTGTTATTAGTAAGATACTCAGTGACAGCTTTTCTTGCAGTTTTTACTAGAATTACTCCATCATCAGTTGATATATTTTCAAAGTACATGTGTTTAGGTAATATGATTTAATGCTCTAATTCAGTGTTACTTTGGTGCAAATAACTCTACAATATCTGATGAACCGCTTAAATTATTCCTAATAATCTTCTAGTTATATTTGGCAATAATTCAAGATTCTATTTCATCGTACAAGGATGACATACTAAATTTTTGTAGAGATACCTTTTCGTGGGGCGATTATATTCATGAAGTTTGGAATTCATGGATAAAAGATGGCGGTTTAGTAGTATATGAAGATAATAAAACTGCGATTGCAATGTGTCATGCTGTAAAATATGAGAGTGAGAGGATGCTTTGGATAGAAGGTATACGAGTAAAAGAAGAGTATCGGAAAAAGGGTATTGCGATACAACTAATTAAGCACTTTGAAAAAATTGCTAAAGGCTCTGGTATCTTACAAGCAAACATGCTAATTGAAACTGAAAATTTATCCTCTCTCAACCTTGCCAAAAAATTAAATTATAAAATTATATCACAATGGAATTACTATTCTCTAGGGTCTAAAAAAAATTCTAATAATAAAATAAAATTTGCATCAATTGATATTAGTGAATTATATAATTTTAAAGGAATACGCTTTGTTGACTCGTGGAGATGGATTCCACTTGTTGAATCAAATTTCAACATTTTGAAATCACAAGGAAATATTTTGTGCCTAAAAAAAGATGATATCATTCAAAGTCTGGGAGTAATTTCAGAGTCAGATTCTTTTCATGATACCATTATTCTAACAATAGTCTTTGGCACGATTGATGATATATACAAAATTATTTCATACACACAAAATTTGGCAGTAGCGAAAAAATATTCAAAAATTAGAATTCTAACGGAGAGAGATGATCTTATAATTAATAATATTGGAAACAAATTTCCATTTTATTTGTTAGAAAAGATCCTTTAGTTTACCAAAATTTTTTAACTCATGAATCAGTGGAGTTTCATATGCAAAAATCGACTTCTAATATTGTTGGGAAAGAAGCCATACTTTATGAAAAAATTACTAATAGTAAAGTAAAATGTACTGCTTGTCCAAGATACTGTGAAATAAAGAAAGATCAGATTGGATTGTGTGGAATACGTGGAAATGAGAATGGTAAATTACAATTGTATGTTTATGGAAAGGTAATTGCTGGAAATATTGATCCTATTGAAAAGAAACCTGTAATTCATTATCATCCAGGAAGTAAAATCTATTCTATTGCAACGACTGGATGTAATTGGCTTTGCAAGTATTGTCAAAATTCTGATATAAGTCAACGTAGAAAAGTTGAAGGTGTGGATATGACACCTGATGATGTTGCAAATACTGCTGTTCAGTATGGCGCACATGGTATAGCATATACATATAACGAACCATCAATTTTCATCGAATTTGCACATGATTGCGGCATAGCAGCACACAAAAAAGGTCTATTCAATGTGTTTGTATCAAATGGTTATGACACACCTGAAACAGTTTCAATGATGGGTAAGTTTCTTGATTGTATCACAGTTGACTTTAAGGGGAGCGCCGAACCTGAATTTACAAAAAAATTTATCGCTGTCCCAGATCCACAACCCATTTTTGATTCATTAATTGAAATTCGTGACAAGACTAACATTCATGTTGAGATAACTGATCTAATCGTTCCGAAGGTTGGCGATGATTTGTTATATGCTAAAAAATTATCAAAGTTTGTCTTAGACGAATTTGGACCAGAAATGCCAATTCATTTTTTACGTTTTCATCCAGATTATAAAATGATGGAATATGAATCAACTCCAATTAAGACACTTGAAAATCATTATAAAATTGCAAAAGATGTTGGTTTGAAGTATGTATACCTTGGAAATGTACCAGGTCATCCTTGGGAACATACGTACTGTTCTGAATGTAACCATATTGTAGTCAAACGATATGGTTTTGACATTAAGGGTTGGTTTCTTGACGAAGATAATAATTGTAATTTTTGTGGCAATCCTATTCCTATAATTGGTCCTTTACAGAAAAATTACAAGCAAAAACGATTTCAATTTGTCCATTAGAATTTCTATCTATTTTTAGTACTAGATTGTTTTGTAACAACTACATTTTTTTGTTTTATGTCGAATGCATCCTACTAACTTATGATCTTTGCAACCACAAATAACACATTTTTTCATATTTTATGTCAATCAGTGGCTGACTAATAGTTAGCGATCATCATATTGAATATCTAATATTATTCAGGAACGTATTTCTAGTTTGAGGAAAATCACGATAAAATTCAATGAAGATGACTACATGGATTTTTTGCTAGAAAGTAATGAGCATGGTTTAACTCCAGAGCAACAAATTTACGAATCAATCAAGTATTATGTATTGGTAAGACGGCGACGCGCTAAGATAAAATTCCATCATGGAATAAAGTAAAATTGTGTCACTGAATGATTACTTGCATTTTTTTTTGTGTCTTCGTAAATCCTCGGGGTCGCGAAATTCTTTTCCGCAGTTTCTGCATTTTTCATTTTTTTTGTCATGTGCAATTTTCATATGACGCTCTAGACGGTTTGAATCGTATAGTTCACTACCACACTTACTACATTTTGTGGCACTCTCTGATTTCGTCTTTGTAAAAAATCCCATCCCTTATAATTATACGATGATCTTAAAATGATTTTCTAGTATGCTATAACAAGTGATTATAAACTACTGAATAAATCTAATAATTTATGAAAATTAATGAGATTTTTGAGTCAATCCAAGGTGAAGGAACAAATGCTGGAAAACCCGCAGTATTCCTACGTACTGCGGAATGTAATTTGAAGTGTACTTGGTGTGATACAAAATACACATGGGATTGGAAAAATTTTGATTATGCGAAGGAAGTAAAAGAAATATCAGTAGAAGAAATACGACGAGAATTAGAACAATTCTCTAATAGACATCTGGTCATAACTGGCGGTGAACCATTAATGCAGCAAGATGATTTAGCAGAGCTACTAACATTTCTAAAACCAGAATTCTATGTAGAAATAGAAACCAACGGCACAATATTACCAAACAATGCGCTTTCTGCTTTGGTGGATCAATGGAATGTTTCTCCAAAGACAAGTAATTCTGGAAACCCATTAGAATTATGTGATGTTAACGAGTCTTACACATTTTTTTCTAAGCAAAAAAATTGTTACTTCAAATATGTAATAGAAAGTGAACGTGATCTTATTGAGATAAGCACTCTCATTGAAAAATATGATTTGAAGAAAGACCATGTTTTGTTAATGACTCAGGCATCAACAAAAGAAGAAATGAACGTACGAGAAAAGACTGTGTTTTTTATGTCCAAAAAAAACAATTTAGGATTTTCACCTCGCATGCACGTGATCAAATGGGGAAATCAGCGTGGTAAGTAGAACCATTAAATTATAAACTGAAAAGGAAGTAAAATTTAGTATGCCAAAAATCAAATCAGGTGATCATGTATTATTTTTTTACAATGATTCAAAAAAATGGTTACTAAAAATTAAGAGGAAAGAGCAGTTTCATTCTCATATTGGAATCATTAAGCATGTTGATGCAATTGGAAAAGAATTTGGTTCTAGATTAGTGACTAACAAAGACAAGTATGTCTATTTGTTAAAACCAAGCATTCATGATTATGTTATGAAGATGCAACATGGTACACAAATTGTTTATCCCAAAGATTTTGGTTATATTGCTGCAAGAACAGGATTAAAAACAGGTCAAAAAATTGTCGAGATCGGAACTGGAAGCGGTTCATTAACTACATTTGTTGCAAGTATTGTTAATCCACGTGGGCATGTTGACACATTTGATGTTGAAGATAAATTCATGATAATTGCCAAAAAAAACATAGAGAAGGCAGGAATGTCAAAGTATGTGACAATGCATAAGCAAGATCTTAAGGTGGCAAGGAAAATGCCTGTAAGCGATGTTGATATGGTTATAATTGATCTCGGTGATCCTTGGACTGTGATGCCACAAGCAAGAAAAATGCTTAAGGGAAGCGGTGTGGTGGTTGCAATCTGTCCTACAATGAATCAACTTGAGAAGATCTCTTCAGCATTTGTTGCCAATGAATTTTCTGACATTGAATGCACGGAGCATATACTCCGCCATATTGAAGCGCGTGAAGGTAAAACAAGACATTCGTATAGGGGAATCGGTCATACAACATATCTTGCAATTGCACGAAAAGTCTTTTTTGATAAAGTCAGTACTAAAAAGAAGGTGAAAAAAGATGTCAAGTAAATCATTAACTCCAACTATGGTCAAAAAATACATTCCACCACGTAAACTAAATTCTAGAAAAGGTGATAATGGAAAAATCTTGATTGTTGGAGGTAGTTACATGTATCACGGTGCACCAATTTTATCATCTCTTGCTGCATTACGAACAGGAGCAGATTTGGTTTATACCGCTGTTCCAAAAGTGAATGTACATGAAACCAGAGCAGCGTCACCAGATCTTATTGTAATTCCTTTGGCTGACTCAAAACTAACACGTGGATCAGTGAATAAACTTCTAGGACAGGTTCCTGCCGGAATCGATTCTGCCGCTATAGGCATGGGTTTGGCGGTACAAGATATAGAGGCATTGAAATTATTAATCAAGTCCTTAATTGAAAGAGATGTTAGATTATCCCTAGATGCAAGTGCGCTAAGAAAAGAGGTTTTACCAATAATAAAAGGCAAAAACATTCTAGTGACACCACATTCAGGTGAATTTGAAAGATTATTTGGAGAAAAAATACCAGATGACAAAAAAACAAGAATTTCAATAATACAGAAATATGCCAAGAAAAATTCACTCACAATCATGCTCAAAGGCTCAGATGATATAATCAGTGATGGATCTAAGACGTTAATTAATTCTAAAAAAACTCCAGCAATGACAGTTGGTGGAACAGGCGATGTGTTATCAGGCATTACCGCAAGTATGCTTTCACGAAACAGAAATGTAATAGAGGCAGCTGCATCTGCCGCGTTTCTAAATGGTCAAGCGGGAAAAATTATCCAAGAGCAATTTGGCATGCATATGATTGCAAGTGACTTGATTGATGTATTACCAATTGTATCTAAAAGATTTGACAGAATAAAATAATGAAATACAAAAAAACTGTAATATTTATTGATAAACATATGAATGATCTTCTAAAGGATCTTCAAACTCTAATTAAGCAACCAAGTATTTCAGCAAAAAATGAAGGAATTGAAGAATGTGCAGTTTTGGTGGCAAAAATGTTGAAAAAAGCAGGAGTTTCTTCAGAGATACTTCGATTAAATAAAATTGCTGCACCACTAGTTTTTGGTGAAATAAAATCAAAGTCTAATCCATCAAAAACACTATTGTTTTACAATCATTATGACGTACAACCAGTTGAGCCACTTGAAGAATGGAATGATCCACCATTTAGTGGAAAGATAATTGGAAACAAAATTTTTGGTCGTGGAGCATCTGACGATAAGGGTGAATTAATCACACGAATAAAAGCTGTAGAATCATACGTTAAAGAATACAAAGATGTACCATGCAACATTAAATTTTGTATTGAAGGCGAAGAAGAAAATGGCAGTGAAAATATTAATGGATATTTAAAAAAATTTAAAAAGAAACTTTCATGTGATGGAGTAATTTGGGAATTTGGTTATGTGGATACTAAAAATCGCCCAATTGTTGGATTAGGAATGAAGGGGCTACTATACGTTGAATTGGCTGCTAAAGAATCAGTTAGAGATGCCCACTCAAGTTTTGCCACAATTATCAAAAATCCAGCATGGCGATTAATTGACGTGTTGAAAACTTTTCGAAACAGTGATGGAAAAATACTCATTGACGGCTGGCATGATGACATTTTACCTTTATCAAAAAATGATTTGAAAATCATTAGAAAAGAGCCATTTGATGTAAGTGATTTCAAAAAGGAATATGGAATAAAGGAATTTGTTGGAGATAAGAATGCTTTTGAAGCAAAGAAAGCACTTGTTGCAGGACCAACTTGTAATATTGCAGGAATTGAATCAGGTTATACTGGAGATGGTGCAAAGACAGTTTTACCATCCAGCGCTAAAGTGAAAATTGACTTTCGTTTAGTACCAAATATGGATCCAAAAAAACAAGTGAAATTACTTAAACTACATTTAAAAAGAAATGGGTTTAATGACATATCGATCAAAGTTTTAAATGCAGAATCTGCTGCAAGAACTTCTATCAATGAAGAAATTGTTGACGTTGTTTGTAATAGTGCAAAACAAATTTTTGGTGATTATATTTTGAATGTATCAAACGCAGGAACTGGACCAATGCATGCATTTGTACAGGTATTACACGCTCCATGTGTGTCAATTGGCTCATCATATATTTTTTGTAGAATGCATTCACCAAATGAATTTGCAAAAATAGATCTGCTAAACAAAACCACAAAGTGTTTATGTTTGCTAATTGAAAATTTTTCTCGATCAAATTATAAAAATTAACTTGAATAAATTACACTAACTGTGCAATAATAGATAACTTGTACAATATAACACGGAAGAAAATTTGCACGTTGTATGGCTATATCAAAAGCAAGGAGAAGTGCTGCAGCAAAGAAAGCAGCAGCTACTCGTAAAAGAAGAGCCGCTGCTGCAAAAGCAAAGAGAAGTGCAGCAGCCAAGAAAGCCGCAAGAAAACGAAAGAGAAGCGCCGCAGCTAAGAAAGGTGGCGGTGGTAAGAAACGAGCCCCAGCCAAGAAGAAAGGTGGCGGTGGTAAGAAACGAGCCCCAGCCAAGAAGAAAGGCGGTAAGAAAGGCGGAGCAAAGAAGCGACGTTGATAAATCGATCGTAGTTTAGTCAGTGCCCGTACAGCGTATTTACGCGGTAGCGTCACTCGGCCGAAAAACGATCTACATTTTTTCGATTAACTTAACTAAGGTTATTCAAATTTTTCTTGTAATGACTTTTATTGTCTTATTTGCAGAATAAAATTATGAGCATGTACATGCCTGGTGCAACAGCTGTTGGTATTACATATAGTGATGGCGTAGTTTTTGCAAGTGAGAAACGTATAGCATATGGAAATTTTCTTGTGAGTAAATCCACAAAAAAGACTTTTCCAATAACAACTAAAGTTGGTGCAACATGTGCAGGTCTTGTAGCTGATATGCAAATACTTTCGTTACAGATTTCTGCATTAGCAAAAATTCGAAAAATGGAGTTAAAGCGTGATGTACCACCAAACACAGTTGCTAAGATGATGTCTAATATGATGTATGAAAGAAGATACTTTCCCCTGTTAACACAAGTTATAGTTGGTGGTATGACCGATAAACCTGCGATTTATACACTAGATCCATTAGGTTCAGTCTTACCGGATGAATATGCTGCTGTTGGAACAGGTGCTGAGATGGCTCTCGGTGTTTTGGATCCACAGTTCAAGAAAAAGATGACAGAAAAAGATGCTACCGATTTAGCTGTAAAGGCAGTTCGTTCTGCTACAATGCGTGATTCGTTTAGTGGTGATGGCATTGACATATTAATTGTCAATAAAGACGGCATTAAAGAATTTACAGAGAGCATTAAATAATATTTAGATTGTTTTTGCAATTTCCCAATACTTATCTGATATGTAATGTAAATTTTTTATTATTTCACCCTTAGAGATATTTTCTAATTCAGAACTATCAGTAATTGCTTGTCCAACAGCCAAAAATTTATGTTGAGATTCTTCAACCACACAAATAATATCACCCTTAACAAATTCTGTGTATTTTTTGATACCAGGCCTCATCACATTTGCACCATTACACATGAATTTTACAGCACCCATATCGACTATTACATTTGGAAATTTTTCTAGCATGTCGTTCTGACTCAGGAATGGTAAATAATTATCACCGATCTTTAAAATAATCATTCCATCACCAACCATCAGTTGTGAATTATTATCTATGAAGTGAACTTTCAGGTTTTTGATTTTTGGTAATTCACGTTTCCACTGATTTGATACAAGTTTTATAATTTGGTTTGTTTCACTTTTAGAAATTAGATTGGTTTTCAAACTTTGGAAATCTCTTTTTTGATATCAATGATGTCTCTTAGAATGGAACTAGCAGTTTCAGTTCCTCCAGCACCACGACCAATTATCGTCTGGGTTCCTGAATGCTCTGATGTGAATGCAATTGCATTTAATGTACCATCCACACATAGTGGGTTGTCATTCTTAATTTCTATTGGACTAACCCTCAGATTACCATCACATGACGCAATTAATTTAATTGAACTAGAATTACGCCCAGCATTTTTAATATCATCACTGGTTACATTTCTTATTCCCTCTCTGATAATATCTGGCATAGTTACTTTCATTCCCATAATCCAGTTCGCTAGGATTACTAGCTTTGCCCCTGCATCTAAGCCATCAAGATCGAGAGATTCATCGGCTTCCACATATCCCTTACTTTTTGCATCAGATAATGCTTCGTCAAAAGACATACCATTTGCCATATTTGTTAGAATATAGTTTGTTGTACCATTTAGAATACCTTGAAACGAAATAATTTTTTCGCCACGAAGACTATTTTTTGCATAATCCAATATCGGTGTTCCACCACCAACAGTTCCACTAAATCTTAAAAGTACTTGATTAAATTCAGCAAGTTCCATCAATGATGGAAATGCAAGTGCAAGAGGTCCTTTATTTACTGAAATAACATGCATTTTTCTTTTCATAGCTGTAATGATATGTGTCATTCCAGGTTCTGCATCTTTGTAATTACTTGCAGTTGTCTCAATCACAATATCTGCATCAAGTGTTTTAATCATTTCAATTCCAGATAGATGCGATTTTGATTTATCATACAGTTTCACTGAACCAAATTTTTTCTTTGCCTCAATCAATTTTTGTAAGTTCAGACCAGTAGTATCATAAGTACTACCTTTGGTGTCAAACACACCAATAATTCTTGGTTTTAAACCATATCTCGAATAAAGTTCATTTGATCTTGATTCTAGTAGCTTTGCTAAACTTTGTGCCACTACACCAAATCCACAGAGTATTATTCTCATAGAATCATCACTATGGATGGTTATTTAATTTGATTTATCGAAACTCAAAGAAATTGAATTAATACAGTATCGTAGATTAGTTGGTTTTGGTCCATCATCAAAAACATGTCCTAAATGTGCACCACAGTTTTTACAGTTAACTTCGACACGTGTCATACCAAAACTTCGGTCCTCTACGTATTCTATATTTTCTTCATCCATCGGTTTAAAAAAACTTGGCCACCCAGTACCTGAATCAAATTTTGTATTTGATGAAAAAAGTTTTGCATCACAACACGTACAACTATACATTCCCTCATCTTTAGTATCATAATATATTCCTGTAAAAGCTCGTTCGGTTCCTTTCTTTCTACAAACATCAAATTGTTCTGATGTGAGAATTTTTTTCCACTCTTCATCTTTTTTGGAAATTTTATATGTCATATTTTTTTACGCTTCTCCTCAGTGCGTTTTTCTGATTCAAATCTTTCTAGCTCATACTGATTCATATCAACATACTTCAAAATTTTACTTAGTATCGGATGTTTTCGTTCAATTAGTTTGTACATCTTTTGTGCAATTTTTCTATAATCAATATGTCCTTGTGGAATAGTTCGTAATTCTATAAGGTGCGTTGCCTCACGTAGGTTTAATTTCATAAAATATGGATAGTTATATGCAAAATTCACTGCATATTGTGCTTGCTCAGGTAATTTCTTTCTGATTTTCTCAAACACATTCTTTGTATTCTCCATGCATTCATTAAATTCCTTTTTTATTCCAAGTTGTATAATTTCATTTGGTGTATGATAACTATGATCAGTGGTAAGCAACTGCCTTTCAAGTGTTAGTGCTCTGTGTCTATGAAAATCTCGAAACATTCCATAATTTGTTAATAAATCAAATGTATATTCTGTCATTTCAAATGCTCTTGGTGGTCTATGTCTTCTATTCTTTCTAATTCTTGCATAGTCATTTATTATCTGCGTTTTTTGTTTTTTAGGAATTTTTTTAACATTTGTTTGTATATGAGAAAATTCTATACCTGGTGATTGCTCGTAGATTAGTGCAGAAATTACACTATTTATCGCATCAGATTCGGTTTCATACTTAATTAGCTTTACAAAATTACCTTTGGATGATTGCCCATTAGCATATAATTTGCTCAGTCGTGATGAATTCTTCTTAGTATCATTGAGATATTTCTGTAATATTTTTCCATATTTGTCGTTTGAGCGTCTTACAAACGATTTGATAGTCGTATCTAATTCATTTTTTATCTTTAATGCTAATTTCTGTTCTTCTTTAAGACTAGAACCAAACATTATTGAAAGGAGATATTCAAATGCCCTACCATTTCCTGTTACGCCTACGTTGGTTAATGTTGATGCAGGCAAGAGACTTCGTAACGCATCAAGTGCTTTTGCTTTTGTTGCAGCATTGTAAATCCTCTGTGCAGATTTAACATCATTACTATCATTTAATTGCCCAAACTTTTTTTCTTTACCACTATGATCCTTGAAACTATAATTTTCAATAGAATCATGCTCACGAATT
>CAYQPZ010000017.1:0-17354 GCA_964419505.1 uncultured Candidatus Nitrosopelagicus sp.
TATGTGCTTTCTGACTCGGCTTTCTTAATCTCAAAAATCCATATGTCAGATCATCCGAGTCATTATACGATAAGAAAACTTCATTGCCTCCAGAAGCCTCATAATTTATTCTCTCTAATACTAATTCTTCATTAAGATCTTTTTTCTTTGCAAGACCTGCTTCTCTACATCTGATACATTTACAAGATAATCCTTGTTTTCTCAAATTTTCATGTATGACTTGTCTTAGATTACCCATTTTTGGACCCGCAATGATTTCCATAGGTGTAATTTCTCTTTGCACTCGCATTATTCGCATCCATTTTGGAACCATCTTTTTTACTTCTGTTAAAACATTCAACATGTCATCGTCAGAGTATGGAGTGTATTTTCCATCTTGATATTCATCATAAAGTGGTGTATCCTTCAAGATTAATGATGGATATATCTTTAACATGTCTGGTTTGAATCTCAAATCTTCAAATAATGTTTGAAAATCTTTGATGTCATCTGTTGGACTCATTGTAGGTAACCCTGGCATCATATGTGCAACAATTTTGTATCCTGCATCCTTTGCAATCTGAAATGAATCAATTACATCATTAAGGTCATGACCTCTGTTGACAATCTTGTAAACTCTGTCTTGAAGACATTGAACACCTATTTCTATTCTGGTAGCACCATAATCTAACATCATATCAACATGTTCCTCTTTACAATAGTCAGGTTTTGTTTCTATAGTAAACCCTACATTTCTATTCTTTGCAGATTCATTGGATTTTTTTGCAGTTTCCAAGTTTGGTGATTCAAATCCATTTAATGCATCGTAACTTGATTTTATGAAATTCTCTTGATAGTCTTTTGGCATAAATAGAAATGTTCCACCAACTAGAACCAACTCAAGTTTTGTTGAATCATGACCAAAGGAAACCAGTTGCTGAATTTTTTTTGAGATTTGAATCTTGGGATCATATTGATTCTCAATTGCACTGATTGTTATTGGCTCTTTACCAGTATAGCTGTTCGGCGTGTTATACTCAATCCCACCTGGGCAATAGCTACATCTACCATGAGGACATGCAAATGGTTTGGGCATAATGGCAACAACTGCTACACCTGATGCCGATTTGACAGGTTTTGTAAGAAGAATGCTCTGAAGTTTTTTAAAATCGACTGGATTTACCATAGATAGAATTTCATTATTACGAGGTATCCGTTCTAAGGAATATTTTGTGCAAACAGCCCTGATTTCGTTTTTGATTTTATTATTTTCTAGATTATCAATATTGAGTAAATTTTGTACAATTTCTTGGCAGGCACGCGTAAAATCATCTGTTTTTTGCATAATTTAACAAAAGAATTGTAACATAAAATGCTTTGAGTTAATTCTTAATTGCTTTTTTAGGTAAAGTATAGCAGTCTGATATAAAATGCAACTGAAGCAACAACTGTTGTAGCAATCATTATTGGCATACCTTTAACCAGAAACTCTCTGAACATTATTCTAACTCCAAATTTTTCAGCCACAGCTATGGCAACGAGGTTTGCACTTGCACCAATCAACGTTCCATTTCCTCCAAGGTCTGCACCAAATGCAAGTGCATACCACAGTGGATTAAAGTCAAACTGTGATAGTGTATTTACAAACATAGGATCTGCTGAAATGTTTTCTATTATTGGGATCATTGTTGCAGTGAACGGTATATTATCAACAAATGCCGATGCAAAAGCAGAAGTAAATACTATAGTGAATATACTAGCTCCTAGATCTCCTTGAGTTAGATTTACGGCTTGGTGGGCAAGAACCTCCAATGCTCCTGATGCCTCTACACCGTGAACTATCACAAACAGACCTGAGAAAAATAGCAGTGTCGGCCATTCAACATGATGAAGCGCTTTGAACGGCTGTATGCCTGTGACAACAAGGAGTACTGCTGCACCACCAAGCGCAATTACTGCAACTTCTAGATGTAGCATACCATGCAGCATAAACATAATGATTACAGAACCAAGAACTATAGCTGATTTTTTGAGTAACATCATGTCCTTAATTTCGTCTCTCTCATTCAATTTCTGTAACATTTCAAGATTCTCAGGTTTTTGTTTTAGATCTTTCTTAAACATTATTTTGAAAAGCAAAAATGAAAAGAGAAGAGTAATAATTATTTCTGGTGTCATATGCCATGCAAAGTCTATAAATGAAATATTAGCAGCGGAACCAATCATAATGTTTGGTGGGTCACCAATCAGTGTTGTTGCGCCACCAATATTTGACGCAAATATTTCAGCTAGAATCAAAAAGACTGGTTTGATGTTTAGAATTTTTGCAACAGAGATTGTAACTGGAACCATAAGAAGGACCATAGTAACATTGTCCAGAAATGCAGAACCAACTGCAGTAATGACTGAAAGTAAGATTAGTAACTTCCAGATATTTCCACCTGACGCCTTTGCAGCCTTTATCCCAATATACTGGAATATACCAGTCTCACCAAGTATTCCAACAATTAGCATCATTCCTAACAGTAAGCCTATAGTGTTGAAATCAATCGACCCAATTACAAAATCAACAGTATCATGCGGCTCAAGTACTCCAACCGAAAACAGAACAATAATGATAATTAATGCGCCAATCAAGGCTAGCGAAGTTCGATGGATAATTTCTGTGATCAAAATGACATACATTCCCATCAAAACTGATAATGTAGCCATCATCGCAATTGTCAGTTCTAAACCTATGATATCTGGAAGTGTGAATATCATGGCAGTGAGGGCAAAAGTGCCTGCGAGCGCTATGGCAAGACCTTTCATTGTAAAATGAGAAGGAACATCAACTTCTGACATACTAAATTCACGAAATGGGTATATTTGATGATAACTGGATAATTTTTTTGTAAAGTTTAGTCTAATTCATTATGCAATCTTTTTAGAATTCACAAAAACACCTTTCTTTTTACTAATATGACCTATGTCATATGTGATCATTTTGTGATTCTTGAAAACTCTTCGTATTTTTTTGACTTCGCTTTGTGGTGAAATTATACAAAAACCTATTCCCATGTTAAACGTCTTATACATTTCATCGCTTTTAACCCCATAATCCTCAATTAACTGCATTAATGGAGGAGTCTTTGGCAAGTTATCTAATTCAAATCCAATCTGCTTTAATCTCAAAAGTTTTGTAAAAGAACCACCTGTGATATGTGCTAAACCATGGATTGAACATTTTTCAATTGTTTCCAAAACAGGTTTTACATAAATTTCAGTTGGTTTCAAAAGTGCGTTTCCAAGAATTCCAATTCCTTTGAATTTTTGTTTTAATGAATATTTACTTAGTACTTTTCTTGCAAGTGAATAACCGTTAGAATGTAAACCTGTACTTTTTACACCAATAATAACATCATTTGGTTTGATTGAGTTTCCCAGTATCATTTGTTTTTTTGATAGTATACCAACTACCATACCAGCAAGATCAAACCCAAAACCCTTACCAGAGATCAAATCAGGCATTATGGCAGTTTCACCTCCTACAATTGGCATTGATGATTTTTTTGCACCAGTCACAAGTCCAGAGACAATCTGTTTGAAAATTCTTTGGTCATTTTTATTTGCAGCGATATAGTCAACAAATGAAATTGGTGTGGCACCAATACAAATTATATCATTTACGTTCATTGCAACACAATCAATACCTATAGTATCAAATTTTTTCATCATGTTTGCAATTATTACTTTAGTTCCAACTCCATCAGTATGAGTGGCTAATAATTTTCCGCCAGGAATCTCAACAATCCCAGCATAATGACCAAACCCATGTGTCATTTTGGCCTTTTTTTGTAGTTTATGTGTAGATGAGATTAGTCGCCCAATAGCCTTCTGACTTTTCTTAATTTCAGATATATCCACTCCTACTTTCTTGTATGTGTCTACCATATTGTTTCCATTACATGTACATATTTGAATCAATTTTTTTATGCTCAGAATACTTGTTTGAGAGCTCTTTCAACTCATTCCCAATCTGATTCTTTTGTTTCTTTAGCTCCTTAGTATCTACTTTTATTCCATAAACTTTGTTTACTGCATCTATCAGCGTGGCGGCTGCAAGTATGTCTGGCATTGTTTCATCAGCTTTTGCCAAAAGTGTCATACCTTTAATTTTTCTTATTAGACATTCATTAAGTATGCCACCAGAGATACCAGTGATGAACCCCTGTGGTATCATCTTAATTCCATGTTCTTCCATAATTCTGCATAGATCAACTTCTGCAGCACAAAATGCTTTTTTGTCGTGTTTGTCACTTGCAACACCATCTAGGATAACAATCTCATTAGAGCCATTCTTTTCAGCCCAATCTAAAATGGTTGATGCAATTGTATACAGTCCTTCTCTGTTAATTATTATCTCACAGATGATTGCACAAATAGTTCCATCATTATTTGCATATAGTCTAAAAGGATGTCTTAGACGTCCTTGCATGAATACAGTGGATGGAGGAAGATGTTTTGAGCGCAAAAAACCAATCTCTTTCATATCTAATTTATTGATCATATAATCCACCGATATAGTACCAACTAATCCTGCACCAACAAATCCTGCAAAGATTATTGGATTTTCCAATTTAGTTCCATTTGTTTGATAGATCTCTGCATCAGGAAATCCGTTAGTCATAACTGAATGATTTTGTTTTGTTTAATTACTTTATCTTGTAGTTTGACTAGAGGATCTCAGTTTTTTTCAGTTCTGGTAAATAAATTCAGCATTATTATTCCCTTTTTGGTTATAGAGTAGATTACATTTTGACCCATTGGTTTTTTTGTAATAAAGTCATAATTGATACAAAGATCCAGATAGTTTAGGAATGATCTTTTCATTCGTATATTTGACTTTAAGTATAATTCAGAAAATGTCATTGAATTAGTCTTAATTTGATATAGTAATTTTAGGAGTGAAAGTGTGCTAAAATCTTTGGTTCGTGCTTTTACTGCATCAAGTACCTGTTCATCTCTTTGAATGATAAAATCATTGAACTGGTCTGCCACTTCAACTGAGACGTAGGTTAATCTTGCTCTCATATACGGTATAGTACGGTACATTACTTTATTAATCTTGACTCTAGATTTGTTGAGCTAACTGATCAGTTTTCCTAAACATTTCTCCTGAATCCAAATGTGATCTATTTTGATTGTTAGATTAGTAAATTTTGAAGAAGGTATCTGATTTAAACAAGATATCTTTCGATATTCGTTATGGAAATAATTGATTTTGGATCAGTTGTATTTGGTTTAATCATATTATGCATTGGTGGTTATGCTATAGTTTCTGGCGGTGTCTCGCTTGCTAAGAGACTAAAAATTAGTAGTATGATTATTGGTTTGACCGTAGTAGCATATGGTACATCTACTCCAGAATTAGCAGCTGCAATACTTGCCGCGCTTAATTCACATACAGAGTTAATTTTAGGAAATATTATCGGCAGCAACATTAGTAACGTTGGAATGGTAATTGGAATTTCTGCAATATTCGCACCTTTACTAATTAGTAAAATTACCGTCAGGAAATGGATCCCAATAATGATTGGTGTGTCATTACTTGTTATAGCAATGTCATATGACGGTGAGATTTCCCAGATGGACGGTGTGATATTAATTGCTGCATTAATTGGATTTACAATCTACACAATCAAGACTGTTAAGACACAAGGAACAACAAACATGGAAAATATTACAAATGAACATGTTGAAGGAGAATTATTTTTATCAAGATACAGGATAGAGACATTTCCTAAGGCATTTGCATTAGTAGGGATTGGAATAGTTCTACTATTCATTGGTGGTCACTTTACAGTTAATGGTGCAGTAGCAATTGCTGAAGGCTTTGGTCTTTCTGAATTAGTTATAGGAGTTGTAATAGTTGGAATTGGCACATCACTTCCTGAATTAATTACCTCAGTAATTGCTATAGCCAGAAAACAAACAGATATTGGTGTAGGTAACATTGTTGGAAGTAACATTTACAATATTTTACTCATACTAGGCATTGCAGCAACAATTGTTGGAATTCCTGTTTCCGCTGACGTATTCTCAAATTATTACATAATGATAGCATTTAGTCTTGTTTTATTCGTGGGATTTAGAAAATATATTCCAAGACCTATAGGATTTGGGCTTGCAGCTGCATTTGCCATATACTTAGGAAGCCTGGTATTGTAGATATTTACCTTGGATTTTTGTATTTGAATTTATTGATCTTGATCAATTCAAAATATGAGCCAAATTTTGCAGTATCTGATACCTGATCAAGTGTGTTAGTATTCTCTGGTTCTTTTTCAAACGTTTTCAAAATTTGATATGTAGTGTTTCTTTCAGCTGGCATACGACCCATATCGCGAATTAAATGTCTAATTTCTTTTGGTCTTAATAATTGCCCATGTTGAGAGCCTGCAGCGGTTGAGATACTTTCATTGATTAACGTTCCACCAAAATCATTTGCACCCCATTTTAATAATAACTGTGAGAACTTTTGGCCCTCCTTGACCCATGACATTTGAATATTATCAATTACGTTGTTTAGCATAATTCGGGCAATAGCATGTACTAGAAGTGCATCGTTTCCACTCGCACCGCTTCTTATGCCTTCATGTAATTGATGCTTATACATTGGTGCCTCTGATGAAATGAAGTTTAATGGCACAAACTCGGTGAATCCACCAGTCTCTTTTTGAATTTCCCTAATAGTCGCAATATGATTTACTCTGTCTTGATATGTTTCCAAGTGACCAAACATCATAGTCGATGTAGATTTTATTCCTTGTTTATGAGCAGTTTTGATTATATCTATCCAGTCATTCACTGAAATTCTACCAGGTGAAATCTTATCTCTCAAATCCTGGTTTAAAATCTCAGCAGCAGTACCAGGAATAGTGTCAACTCCAGCTTCTTTTAGTTTAACTAGATATTCTTTTGGAGAAATTTCTTGTCTGGTTGCTCCGTATAGAATTTCTTCAGGTGAAAATCCATGTATGTGTATATCTGGAATTTCATTTTTTATTCCTCTACAAATATTTTCATAAAGATGCTCATCCATGTCTGGTGGAAGTCCAGCCTGAATACAAACTTCTGATGCACCATAATGATGCGCTTCTTTTGCCCTTCTTAGAATCTCTTCAATTGGTAGAAAATAACCCTCTTCCTCTCTAAAATCTCTGCTAAATGCACAAAACCCACATTGCTTTATGCAGACATTTGTGAAATTGATATTTCTGTTCACGACATAAGTCACTGTATCTCCAACACGTCTTTTTCTTAGAATATCAGCTACCATTCCAACCAAATGGAAATCAATTCCTTTTGCATCAAAAAGTAGTAATGCTTCTTTTGTTGAGATTTCTTTTTCTGAGATTGCTTTATCTAAAATACTTGCAATCACTGGATCAGCAAATTTTAAGAGACTATCTATTTTTTCATTTTGTAAAGTCATCTCCAATAGTCCTCCTTAACATAATTATCAGTATCTGCAATTAAAGATAGTTTTTGTTTTAGATTATTATTCACTAATGGTATAAATTCTGGATATACTGGAAATCTTGCCTTTAATTCAAAATTTAATTTATTACAATTTTCTTCAACAGTTTTAATCTCTGGCCAGTTAAATTCAGGATTAACGTAGTCAGAAGTGATTGGTGATATTCCACCCCAATCATTTATGCCAGCTGTTAGGAATTCTTGATATGAATATGGTGAAAGATTTGGTGGAATCTGAATGTTAGAATTTGGCATTATAATCCTACATATCGCAACTACCATTTTGAAGTATAATTCTGATGGTGTTTGATGATCATTCATCTCTGTGTCAGGCTTCGGATGAAAATTTTGTAAGATAATTTCTTGTATGTTACCAAATTTTTCATGAATTTGTTTTATGGCAAAAATTGAATCGATTATCTCTTCAAATGTTTCCCCAATCCCTACTAAAATCCCAGTAGTCATTGGAATCTTCAGTGCACCTGCATTATTCAATACCTCAAGCCTCGCTAGAGGTTCTTTACTTGGTGCATTTTCATGAGGCATTCCTTTATGTCTTAATCTTTCACTGACATTTTCTAGCATAACACCCATGCTGACATTTGTTTTCTTTAGTTCCTGCATTTCATTTTGTGTTAGGTTTCCAGCATTAGTATGTGGAAAAATACCTTCATTAAGTACAAGTTCAGAACAATGGATGAGATACTCAGAAGTAGATGTAAAATTATTTTTTTTAAGCCAGTCTTTGGCTAGTTGGTATTTTTGCTCGGGTCGCTCACCTGTCACAAATAATGCCTCTGTACAATGATATTTTTTTGCAAGCTTTGCTAACTCAACTACATTTTTCGGCTCCATCATAGAAATCTTTGATTCACTTGGCTCTGATTTGTATGTGCAATATGAGCATGTATCTCTACAGAGATTAATTATGTTGAAAAATGATTTTTTTGAAAAACTTATTACGTTACCTTTGCGAGAATTTCGCAGTTTCTGAGATATCTTAAAAACAAACGGTGCAGTGCTTTTGAAATTTGTAGCAATATCTATGGCATCTTGTTTTTCAAGATCATGACCATCTAAAACTCTATGAAGTGATTCTGGCTCATACTCTAATTTACTCAATATAAAAAAAATCTACCACGACTATTTAATTTTGTAGAATTTACTCGTTTTGAGGCCTCTCGCCAAGCACTAATGTTGCTTCAATAATAGATCCATCTCTATTAATTGTCATTATCATCTCATCACCAACAGATTTCTCTCTTTGCAAGTGAATTAAAATATCTGAGATCTTTCTAACCACCTTATCATCTATTTTTACTATTATGTCTCCGTCAAGTGGATATTCTCTACCATCAATTTCCTTAGTATCTGTGATTCCTAACAAGCCAGCATCATCAGCAGGACTTCCTTCAATCACCGTGGCAATAAGAAATCCTTTAGAACTGTTAAGACCCCTAACTTTAGCTAATTCTGGATCAACATCAGAACCAGATATACCCATCCATGGATGATGGAATATTCCATCTTTAATTAAAACTGGAACTACTTTCTTTACAGTATTTGAGGGAACTGCAAAACCTACTCCAGTAAATTCCCCTGTGGCTGACTGTATGGCAGTATTTATTCCAACAACTTCACCTTTCATATTAAGAAGTGGACCGCCTGAATTTCCAGGATTAATTGCAGCATCAGTTTGAATCACGTCGGGTATAGAATAGCCTGAATCCTGTGGCAGTAGTCTTCCCATTTGGCTAATGATTCCTGATGTCATAGAACCTGAGAGACCAAATGGATTACCTATTGCTGTTATCTGCTCCCCAACTTTTAGTTGTGATGAATCACCAATTGGAATTGGCTGTAGATATGTTGAACCCATCTCAACTTTCAAAACTGCCAGATCCAAATCTGGATCAGTTCCAATAATTTTAGCAGTGTATGATTCACCATCTAGAAACGTAATGGTCACAACCCCTGCATTATCCACAACATGATTGTTAGTAATTATGTAACCATCTTCACTGTATACAAAGCCGGAACCCATATTTCCTGGATTACTGATACCATCAGCAGTTCTTACATTTACTTGAACCACACTTTCCTCAGTTTTCTCAAAAATTTCTATTAAAGAAAATTGTAAATTAGTTTGAGTTGATGTTATTTCACCAACCGTTTCTAAGTGATTACCATTACTTACAATCAAATCATTATTTGGAATTTCTGATACTGGATTTACTAGAACAAAAACGGCAAAAATAATACCAATAGTTGCTATCACTCCACCAATAATTGCTCCATTGTTAGCCATAGGAAAAAAATGTCTAAAGTTAGTATAACCTTTACGGATTATTATGATTAGAGTTTGATATAGTTCTGGGAAAATTCTTTAACGCTATATTTACGTCCTCTCCACGAGACTGCGGAAGATTTGTTTGCCTGTAGAATTCCAGAAAGAAAACCACAAGCCACAATCAAGCCACCAACTGGCGCAAACAATCCAAATACAGAATTTAGATTCAAGCCCATTTTAGTCTCCATAAAGGCTGCAATGAAAATGGTCACTGTAGATAAAACTGCAGATATGAAAAGTGGAATGAATGATATGCCACTTTCGATAAATATTGCAGAGTATATCAGGAATGGAACTGGCATAAATAATATGAACAAAACCGCAAAAAACACACCTACTGCATATGATTTATTTTGATGATATAATGGAACCATCAATCTTTGTAGTCCATTCCACATCTCTTTAGGACTTCGAGAATATAATGCATCAAGCAAGTGCTCACCTCTTACCATTTTTAGCGCGAATCCTGATTCCTTTGTAATTTTGCCCAAGGCACCGTCTTCAACAATTTCCTGCTTGACTTTTTCATGTGTTCCAATTTTCTGATAGATGTCTTTTCGTATAATAAAAAAACTACCAAAAAAATATCCTATTCCCTTTTTTGGATTATTGACGTTTAGTGCAGAATAGCGTGAATGCAAAAATGTTGACAGCATTGGAAGTGTAATTTTTGTTATATTATCAATACAAATTAGTCTAGGAATTACTGTTAAAACATCTAGTTTCTCTGATAGTAAGTGTGCAACAGCTAACGATAAAACACTTTTTGAATATGTAGTATCAGCATCTGTGAATAATAGTAAATCACCAGTTGCTTTCTTAAATCCCTCCATACATGCCCAATTTTTTCCCATCCATCCATCAGGTTTCACATTTGCCTTTACTGGAATAACATTTTCATTATTTTTTGCATATTTTTCAATGATTTTCCAGGTATCATCATCTGAAGAATCATCAACTGCTACTACTTCATAATTAGCATAGTCTTGTTTTACAAACGATTCCAAACATCTTCCAACAAATTTTTCTTCATTTCTTGCTGGTAAAATTATCGAAACTTTTGGTGTATCTTTTGATATACTTTCAAATTTGTCAAGATATGGTGTTTTCGTAAAAGATTTGTACATTGAGGAGATAAGAGAAATCCAAGCTAGAAAAACCCCAATTAGTATTGCTGTAGAAATATAATTAAAGACATCAATTGTGATATCCGACATTAATTTTCAACTTCTCTTTTTATTTCTGTTAGAGCTTGTTCGGTTCCACTCTGAATATGTTTTTTTATCATTCCAGTAAACATTCCCATCATTCCAGATAATTTAATGTCCCAAATGGCTTCCAGCTCATATCCATTATCGATTTCGTGTATTGAGACTGTTTTTCTACCATTGATTATCCCTTCAGTAAAAATAGCCTCAACTTTCTCTTTAGGATACAATGTGACATCCTGTAGACATTTCTTATCTTTGAAGGCAATTGTAATCTCTCTCTTGGTTGTATTACCATTCTGTGAAATATTTCTAATAGATTTTGTACCTTTCCAAAACTCTGGTTCGTTATTGATATCAGAGATTAGATTCCAAATTTTATCTAAAGTTGAATTAATCATTATACTTGCTTTAATTTCAACCATGAAAAATCTGTCAAAATCGAAAATATTAGTCTTGATTTAGAAATTCATTTTAAACCGAAAACTGAAGCATAATAATGGAAGAAATATCATATGAAGATTTCTTAAAATTAGATCTGCGAGTAGCAAAAATTAAGTCAACCGAAAAAATTCCTGGTAAAACCAGAATTATTAAAGGTGTGATATCACTAGGAGAAGAAGATAGGGATGTAATAATTGGTGGAGCAGAGTTTTATGATCCAGAAGAACTAGTTGGACGATTAGTTATAGTAGTTGCAAATCTTGAATCGAAGAAAATGGCTGGTGTTGAATCCAATGCTATGTTATTAGCTGCAGATCTTAACGACAAACCATTTTGGTTATCAGTGGATAGTTCAGTTCCACCAGGAACAAAAATCAAATAATCATTTATTCATACATCATTAGTTTTTTTTCTTCTAACAATGAATGCAAATTATTAACTGAACGATAAACATCAGGTTCCTTTTTGGCACCAGTACAGACTAATTTGCCAGATGAAAACAGTAGTATCACTGTTTTTGGATCTAACATTCTATGAATTAACCCTGGAAATTGTTCAGGTTCATACATGCTTCTAGGCAGTGTACGTGCTGCTTGCTCTAAATGAATTCTACCACCTAGATTTATTGATGCGACAATGTTTTGTATTGTCACAATTGCATTCTTCTTCACTTTTACATCACCCTTACGTAGTTTATCAACAACAGTTTTGACAGCTGTTCTTGACATAGCTTCTGATTTTGCACCAGTACAAACCATTTTTCCTGAACTGAAAATCAACGTGGCCGTTTTAGGACTACGGATTCTGAATACCAATCCAGGAAATTGCTCAGGATGATACTCAACATCTGGGAATTTTTTTGTTATTTCATTCAAATCCATTCTTTGGTTAACTGTTGCTGATGCTACAACATTTTCAATGCTTACAATAGGTTTTGTTTGAGGCATAGAGATGAGTCGAAACAGTTCATTAATAAAAATACTCATTCATTTGCATGGCTGAATCGATTAAAAATTGAATCAAAAGCATACGAATGTTTTAATTTAGAAAATTATTGTTTCTGATCATTGGATTTCACAAATTTTGATTTGGGTGAATTTTTTGGAATTGGCGACGATTTCCTTTCAGAAATGATGATGCTAATTTGGATACTTCCAATAATCATTTTTGTCTTATATGGGCAGCGAATCCAGTTAATGGTATCATCAAATGAAATCAAAAAAGACATTTCCAAATTAGAAGAATTCAAAAATGATTCAAGACAAAAACTAATTGACTATGTTAAAAATACTTTGAATCCAAAAGATGATCCTGTAAAAAAAATTGATAGTTTTCTTGAGTACTTTACAATAATGCCTATTGACTTAGATCCTAATGGAATAATTCCAAAGATAAATCATTTAGTTCATTCGAGAGAAGACTTTACAAGATTACAAGTGAGATCACTGTTTACTGAAATCTCTGATTTTGAAATGAGTAAGGTTCATAATCTCCTAGAAATTGTTACATCATTACAACTATTTCATAAAATTACAAGACATCTATATCTCACTGCAAAAAAACAAAAAAACTTTCCACTTATTTTACCACTACAAATGATGATTCCATTCATCATGGAGGAAGCTAATGCGTTAAAGCATGCAGTTGATTCGATGAAAAATGGTCAGCCAATGGGAGATGGAATTGGTCCAATGGTAGTAGGAGAAATGATGTTAATTACTTCAAAACAGAATGCAGCATTTGAAACAGTTTGGTCAAAATCTGAATATGAAGGAAGAGAATTATTATTGGTTAAAGCAGAAGGCCCAAATGCTACAGTCGGTAGACCAGGTGAAGCAATTGAGAATATTATACCACAAAAGAAGCCAGATCTAATCATCATGATTGACGCAGCGCTAAAGTTAGAAGGTGAAGACTCTGCAAGTATTGCAAAAGGTTTTGGTGCTGCAATTGGTGGTATAGGAACTGAACGATTTAAGATAGAAGAGGTTGCAACCAAAAATAGCATTCCCATATTAGCCATAGTGATAAAACAAACCATAAAAGAAGCGATTACATTAATGTCGGAAGATATAGCAAAACAAGCAAAGTCTGTTAAAAACCAAGTATATGAAATGATTGAAGAGAATTCAAAATCTGGTCAAACTGTCATGATTGTAGGAGTTGGAAACACCTTAGGTATTTCACAATGAAAAATTCAGAAAGAAAAATTACTCGATGTTACACTTGTTTAGAATGTAAATCATGCAAAAATATAGCAAAAAGGAAATTTGAACCAAACGATGTTGTTTTTCAGAATATAGGTAAATGTAGTGAATGTGATGGTGATCTAGTAGTCACTATGATTTTTGGCGAAACTATTGAATAGTTGTAATTGTAACTCCAGTCTCATTTGGAATAAACGTGTGTTCTGCCTGTGCCACTCTTTGACCATTACCCTCTACTAGTATAGGATACGCATGAACTGCTTTCTTTTTAACAAGAATTTCTAATAACGTTCTAGCTTCTTTCTCTTCCCATTCACCAGTTAGCCATCTCAAAGCAAATGGTAGAAGATTGAAGTTTTGCCAAATGTAGTCAAGCATTTTATCGGCTTCTTTATCTTTTGTTTTTTTCCTAGATGAGAGCGCAAAAATATTCTTAACTTTCCCCTCATGGACAAAACCAAGTCCCTCCCCAGTTGTGACAAATGGTTCACATGCAAATGCTTGATTATCATCAAAAGTAAACGAGCCAATTGACCAAATATTTGGAACCGATTTTCCTGCATGTATTGTATATTGATCTAATGAATGACCACTAAGATTTGCAATTGGTAAAAATCCCATCTGCTTTATTGTTTTTTCTATGGTTCTTCCAACATCACTGGATTTTACACCGACTTTAATCATTGACATTGCATTGTTTAATGACTGCTCTGCAACTTGAACCAAATTATCAAATTCTGGATTATAGCAAACTGTCACTGCAGTATCTGCAATGTGACCGTTAATCTGAGCACCGAGATCAATTTTTACCAAATCATCATCCTTTATGGTTAGTTCATCGTTTGGTTCTGCTGTATAATGTGCAGCAACTTCATTGATACTTGTATTTACAGGAAATGCACATTTTGCACCACGTTTTCTAATCTCGCTTTCAACATGCTCACAAATCTCAAAAACTGTTTTTCCTATCCAGTCTTTTTTCTTTGTATTTTCTCTTACTTCACCAGCAATCTTACCCGCTTGAATGTAATCATTAATTTCCATATGGAATATTTTTTCACCTTATTTAAAATTCATTTGTGTAGCTTAAATTGGGCTAGAATTATTGTTTTCTGGGATCGTGGTCTAGCTTGGTATGATTCTGCGTTTGGGACGCAGAGGTCGCGCGTTCAAATCTCGCCGATCCCATTTAATTTTAATACTAGAAAATTATCTGTCAGTTGCCAGACAATGAAGAAGAGTTAGAGTGATGACTTTAGTATGAAGTAATCTTATTGGCTCTGAGTCTTGGCATAACTTTTTAACGAATTCTATTAGATTTATCATAAATTGAGTTTCGAAAGACGTGAAGTACTTCTTATTGCAGGAATTTTGTTTTTTTTGATCGGTTTGATTGGTGTTGGATTACAGCCAATTTACGCAATTATCATTTCCATAACCATTTACATTGGAATAAGAGTGATTGTTGGCCGTAAGAAAAAGATGATTTCTAAGTCAGTTGGTGAAGGCTTGTGCATAAAATGTGGTGAGAAAGTAATTAACAAAAAATGTCCAAACTGTGATGCTAAAAAAACTGGAAATTAGACAAATTCTACGTGTTCTTTAAACATTATCAGGCGTAATCTGATTCATTGAGGTTAGTAAGACGCACGACTTTGACTAAGAGATCAACTTTTTCTTTATTTGATTGTATTATTACTAATTTTGGGAAAATATGACATAAGATGCAAGTAAAAAATCACCTATTATTTGGCTTGGTAGCAGCTTTACTTATTGGCGGTACTATTTTACCCGGAATGGCTCAGACTGAAACAGATGAAGAACAGTCAGGAATCATAATAAATCTTGATAACATTACATATGATCTACAACAAAAGATAACAGTCTCAGGTCAAGTATTAGATTTCACACCAAGTAGCACCAACCCAGCTAATGATCTTGTCGAAGTCCGTTTCATGGACTCGTCTGGCAAAATTCCTACTACATCATATTCAGATGATGGTACATTATGTGACAATGATGTTTGTATGTTAAATAGCAGTGACCAATCATTTATTTTTAAAATAATGCCAGATCAACTTGGTAATTTTCAATTGACTACTGTTTTGACTTCTGTTCTATTCGATTATGCCACATATACGATTCAAGCATCAACATATCAAAGTGGTACAATCAAAGCAACCACTGAATTTGAAATAGTTGCACCAGAGGAAGAAGAAGCCGAGCCAGAATCAGAGAGACTGGTTTTTGAAACCTGTGAGGTAGTTATGCAAAATATAAAACAGGAATTGGCATCAACTGAATGCTCAGCTAGTAACGATTTTCTTGTTGGTGATAGATTGGTTGTTAAAGGTAAAGTTATTCTAGAAGATAAACCTACATCATATATTCCAGAATTTGTTACAGTTTCAATTCCATATTCAAAAGTAATTATTCAGACGGTGACAGGACCAGAAGTCACACGAGCTGCCGAGTTAGGCTACCAAGAACAAAAACAATATTTGACTGATGATATTTTAAAGGTACTTCCAGACAGTGAAGGTAATTTCAGTGCCTCTTTTGATTTACGTAATAGTATTTATGAAACTGGTTTATACGTTGTAAAAACGGCATACACTGGTCATCAAGCAGAACAGACAGTTAGAATAATAGATGAAAATCTAATTGGAACAGGAGAACCTGAATTAATTGTCTCTACTGATAAAACTGAATATAATCTAGGAGAAACAGTTCAAATTTCAGGTCAAATTAGGAACACATTGGTCACTGATCAGATCACCATTTTTATCGAATCCCCTGACATTTCAGAGTATAATTGTGTAGTAATTGATTGTCTTGTAGATAATAACGAAAAGAAAGTTAATCCTGAGCAAGGATTAACTCAGCATGATTTTTCGGTTACATATGAACTAAGTTCAAGTGAAGCCGCTATTGGCAAATACACAGTACGTGCAGCCACATCAGTTACTCCAGATTCACAAACATCATTCTTTGTTACTGAAGAATCATCAATTGTCGCAGTTACACCTTCTGATGAAGAATCAACTGAATTAAAAAAATCAATTAAAAAGTTTAACAGAATTTCTGAATCAGAAATTTCAATTACATTAGATGATATGGATACTGAATCAGAACTTAAACCGCGTGTAATTCAAGGATCACTATTTACCACTGCTAGGGGTCAAGAAGCGGATATAAATATTCAAGTCTCTACATCTGATGGTTCATGTATAATTGGTCAGGATAATTCATGTATGATAAATGAATCAACACGAAAACCGGGTGCCATTTATGAAACCGTTACAATTGGAGAACAAGAATACAAAGTAAGATACACCGGAACAGATGTTAGATTAGAGAAATTTTCTATTTTACCTGAATCATCCGGAACAGAAATTGACATAAAAGACTGGAATGTTCAAGTAATTAAAGAAGATCAACCAACTAGATTTTATTACAAAGTTTCATATGTTAATTTAGAATAAGCAATATAGAACAGAACTTAGACTTTAGTTATGCAGATTAATATTTTGATGTTTCATCAAGATGATCCTAAAAAATGTACAGCTGCAAAACTAGTTCGATTTGGATTAGCAAACAAAGTGACAACAATTCGTTCCAAAACAATTCTACTCCATCCATTTT
>CAYQPZ010000018.1:0-17078 GCA_964419505.1 uncultured Candidatus Nitrosopelagicus sp.
TGCAGCAATAGCAAGTAAGAATGCAGCTGAAATTTACAGTATGCCTATCATTCAAGAAGAAATTGAAAACAATCCAAATAATGTAACCAGATTCTTAATTTTCTCCAAACAACAAACAGAACCAACTACAAATGATAAAACATCAATCATCTTTTCAATAAATCATGAACCTGGCACACTCTATGAAATCATTAAAGAGTTTTCCAACAATGACGTAAATCTAACAAAAATTGAATCGAGACCAAAGAAGGGAGCAACGTGGGAATATAATTTCTATTTAGATTTTGTTGGTCATATATCAGATCCAAAAATAAGTTCTATGTTAGACAACTTGAAGAAAAAGACAAAGTTCCTTAAGATTATTGGTTCGTATCCACTAGCAGAACTAAGCTAAAATCCCTTTGGTTTTCTAACACTAAAACCTGCACTAAATCCAATAATTACAATTCCTGCTACTATAACCAAAATAGAATATGTAAAGAATAGGGGATCACGTTGTAATTCAAATGTTCCAGATACATTAAATTCAGAATTTCCTGTGTTCTGTATTTGAATAATGATTTCACCTGGAGTTAGATTTGTCCATGAGAAAGTTGCTTTATCTTTGATGCTTTGATCAACATTATTGCTGTCATCTGGAGTAATAATTTTTAGATCAAATGCCTCGCCAGTAACTGTTATTGTTTGAAAAGAGTTTTCTGGTGCGTTAAATCGTATTTTGTCTGCATTACCAACTCCAAAAGTTTCATTGGTGTCTTGAATTTCATTTGGATTTGCAAATGAGTCAATCATTGAAGCTGCTCCAAGAAGAGAAATTATGCCTCCAATAATTAAACCGATGACGGTGAATTTGCTAAACACATCAAAAGTTTATGGTATAAGAATAAAAAACTAACTACATTAAATCGACATCATGTGATTGACTTTCAGCAAAACCTGCACGTGACATTTTTATGAATTCAGAGTTTTTTTGCATTTGTAAAATATTGTGTGCTCCACAATAACTTAAACCAGAGCGAATTCCACCTGTAATTTGAACTAAAATATCAGTAACAGTTCCTTTGTATGGAACAAACGCCTCAACACCTTCTGCAACAAAGTCATTTAGATCGTCTCCTAAATCTATTTGACCGGTCTCTTTGGTTTTTCGTCCTCTAGCAGCTGCTAATGATGCCATTCCACGATAAATTTTGAACCGTTTTCCATTCTTGCTAATAGTAGAGCCTGGACTCTCGTCAGTTCCGCCTAACATACTTCCTAACATCACAGATGATGCACCTGCGGCTAGTGCTTTTGTTGCATCGCCTGAGGTTCTAGTACCACCATCTGATATGATTGGGACGTCATATTGCTTGCCAATTTCTGCACAATCCAAAACTGCTGTTAACTGAGGAACACCAGAACCTGTTATCACTCTAGTAATACAAATTGAGCCAGAGCCAACACCAACTTTTACAGCATCAACTCCAGCCTTAACTAAATCTTCTACACCTTGTGCAGTAGCAACATTTCCTGCAATCACTTCACAATCAGGAAACGCTTTTTTGATATTCTTCACTGTACTGATTGCATTTTCGCTATGTCCATGTGCAATATCTACTACAATTGCATCAGTACCAGCTTCTAGAAGTGCTTCTGTCCTTTCCAAAAAGTCACCCTTCACTCCAACTGCAGCACCCACAAGTGGTCTGCCTTTACTATCTTGAGATGCAATTGGATAATTTTCAGTATTTAGTATGTCTTGAGTTGTATAAAGTCCATGAATTTTTTGGTCATCATCAATTAATGGTAGCTTTTCAATTCTATTGTTTTTTAGAATGTCTTTTGCCTCATCCACATTTATGCCAGGTTTTGAGGTTATGACGTCTTTTGTCATTAGTTCTGTAACTAGTTTTGTGGAATCTAGAGATTCAAACAATACATCACGTTCAGTGAGTATTCCAACAAGCTTGGATTCAGAATCAACAACCAACAAACCTGAAACTTCTTTTTCAGTCATTATATCAAGTGCAGTACTAATTGTTTCATCTTGGCTTACAAGGTATGGATTTTCAATCACCACACTTCCAGAACGTTTCACTTTTAGAACCTGGTTTGCCTGCTCTTGAATTGTTAAAAAGCGATGAATGATTCCAATGCCACCCTGTCGAGCCATAGTTACTGCCATTGTGGATTCAGTTACAGTGTCCATGTTAGCACTGATTAACGGAATGTTTAGTTTGATGTTTCTAGATAATCTAGTTGATAGATCTGTTTGTGAACGACTTGTTATATCTGAAAATTTGGGTACGAGGAGAACATCATCAAATGTTAATCCTTCTCTTATGCTCAAACGTACCTCCTACCAGAAAGAAAAATTCTGTTATAAGCCTTTCTTGTTGTTTCTTACCAATTTTTTATAGATAGAGAGAGCGTCTTTTGTTGCGCTTACATTGTGCGTTCGTAGAATATCTGCACCATTAATTACAGAAAACAGTTCTGCCGCTAATGAACCATATAATCGATCACGTGGATCTGCTTTACCTGTCAATTTTCCAATAAATGATTTGTTTGAAACTGAAACCAAAAGGGGAAAGCCATTCTTGATTGAAGCCAAGTTCTGTAATACAGTAATATCTCTATCAGCCCAATTAGATTTTATCTTAGTGAATGGAAATCCTGTGCCAGAATTTCTAAAAAAACCAATAGCAGGATCAACTATAATTTTATTTTTTGAAATGTTAACACTTTTTGCAGTCTTGATACTTTCTTGTAAGAGTCGTTTTGTTTCAGTCACATGTCTTGTGTTAACGGTTTTCTTACTATATGCACATAAGATCAATGATGGTTGAAATTTTTCTATAGTTTTTGGCATATTCTTGTCATACTTTAAGCCAGAGACATCATTAATTATCTCAACACCGTTCTCTAAAGCATCTTGAGCAACTTTCGCTCTACAAGTGTCTACAGAAATAGGTAGATTTGAGATATTTTGAATTATTTTAACAGCTTTTGTAATTCTGTTTGACTCTTGTTTTTCAGATACAGTTGTTTTAAGATAAGGAGCTGTTGACATTCCTCCAATGTCAATTATCTGAGCACCGTCATCTTCCATCTGTTTTACAGTTTGGGAAATTTTTGATTTACTTGTCTTTATAGAATTTTTATAAAATGATTCAGGACTGATGTTAATAATTCCCATAATTGTTGGTTTATCTTTAATGCCAACTGTCAATTTCCCTAATTTTGCCATATGATTTATGATGAGGTCATCTAATTTGAGTTTATGACAATAAGAGGTTGGAAAACTAGATATCGTGAAATCAGAGGTATGTTTGGATACAAAGAATCAGATGATATTGCTTCTGCTAAGAAATTAAATTCTATTATCGAAAAAAAATTCCCATCATCTAATTTTAAGAAGAAAATTTTTGGGAAGACTGTTTTTGTGATAGGTGCAGGTCCATCGTTAGATGATGCAGTTCCAGTCATGAAAAAATATGAAAATGTGACAAAAATTGTTGCCGATGGTGCAGTTCAGGCATTAATCAAACATAAGATTAGACCAGATATCTTAGTGACAGATCTTGATGGTGACATTAAAAGTATAAAAAAAATTGCTAGGACCAATATACCAATCATTGTACATGCGCATGGGGATAACAAGGAACAGCTAGACATTGTTAAAAAATTTAAAAATAAAACAGGAACAACACAATCAGAAAAATTTGGTCGGCTTGAAAATTTTGGTGGCTTTACTGATGGAGATAGATGTGTGTTTCTTGCTGAAAACTTTAAGGCTGAAAAAATTATTCTGCTTGGGATGGACTTTGGTAATACAATTGGTGAATATTCAAAACATGTTATAAAAGATCAAAGTCTAAAATTGAAAAAACTTGCGTGTGGAAAAAAATTATTAGAATGGCTCGCTACAAAATCTAGTTCAGATCTTTATACCACGTCAAAACCCATCAAAGGGTTCAAAAAGATCAATCTGATTGACCTTGACTATATCATTAATGCTTAGAATGCGTTTTAATACCGAATTAGTTTTCTTAAATATATGCAAAATACTGATGAACAAATTCGTAAGATGTTAGAACTGAAAGAGACAATTATTGAAAAAATGTCAAAGTATCAGGATGAAATTGACTTTTTACAAAAAAATCTGGATGTCCTAGATGTAGTTTTGAAAGGCTCGAGTTTTACCAAGGCATCGACACTTGCAAAAAATATAACAAAACAAGAAGAACCTGACATTTTAGATACACATGAAGATCCACTAGAAGTCAAAAAACAAATTATTGACAGCAAGGATGGAGAAGTTATTGCAAATGCATTTGTAACACCAGACCAGGTATCAATAGTTTTAGAAGATGGAATTGGATTGACACCTGAGATTCCACCATTAAAGACATTTTTTATTGAAAGAATAATTGGTGAAATGAAAAAAAGTGATGACGTAGCCGTTAAAGATGGAAAAATCAATAAAGAATCTGTCATTGATTGTATAATCAATAAAAATGGAAGTGCGATTAGGGAAATCATAATTAAAAATTATCGTCAGAAAGAAAGAATAGATGAGATTATCAATACTGCAACCTGGTCATTAACACGAATGGTAGAAAATTCTTCCAAGTGATAATATGGATAAGATCATTGTTCTAGATTTTGGTTCTCAATATAGTCATCTGATTTGCAGAAGAATTAGAGAGTTTTCCGTATATGCTGAACTAGTTCCATTTGATATTTCCATGGAAGAACTAAAACAAAAAAATCCAAAAGGAATAATTTTCTCAGGTGGACCTTCTAGTGTTTATAATTCCGATGCACCACTTCCTCAAAAAGAAATTTTTGACGCTGAGTTACCACTGTTAGGAATTTGTTATGGACATCAATTGATTGTGAATAAGTTTGGAGGTAAAGTAAAACGAGCCAACAAAGAATATGGTTCCTCCGTGTTAATGATAGATGGAGAGTCAAAACTCTTGGATGGTCTTGGGAGTACAGTAAGAGCCTGGATGAGTCATGGTGATGAGGCAGAAGAAATTCCAGAAGGTTTTGAAATCATTGGACACACTCAAAACGCTCGTGCTGCAGCAATTGCAAACAAGAGTAAAACTGTATTTGGAATACAATTCCATCCAGAGGTAGTTCATACTGAAAAGGGAACCAATATTCTCAAAAATTTTGTTTTGAATGTTTGTCAAGCAAAACAAGACTGGACGATGGAGGGTTTTGTTGAAAAAACAGTTGATGAAATATCAAAGATTGATGGAAGTGTACTATGTGGTGTTAGTGGTGGAATAGATTCTACCGTTGCAGCACTGTTGATTCACAAGGCCATAGGTGAACGACTAACTGGCGTTTTTGTTGATAATGGATTATTACGATTAAACGAATCTGAAGAGATCGAAAATATGTTCAAGAATAACTTTTCCTTAAATTTCCATAAAATTGATGCTCGAGAAAAATTTCTTTCTAAGTTGATAGGAATTGCAGATCCAGAAGAAAAAAGAAGAATTGTTGGAGAGGAATTCATCAGAGTATTCACGGATTTTGCAGAAAAAAAAGGTCCATTCAAATGGCTTGCACAGGGAACATTGTATCCTGATGTAATTGAGAGTGGAGTCTCAAAAGGTCCTGCTGCTGTTATCAAATCTCATCACAACGTAGGAGGACTTCCTGATTGGCTAAATTTACAGGTACTAGAACCGTTAAGGGAATTATACAAAGATGAAGTTCGCCAGATTGCAAAAATCCTAGGTGTGTCTGAAAAATTACTGAAAAGACATCCATTTCCTGGACCAGGTTTAGCAGTAAGAGTGATTGGAGAAATTACACCAGGAAAATTATCAATCTCAAGAAAGGCAAGTAAGATTGTTGAAGAAGAGTTATGGGAAGCAGGACTATATGATCAAGTATGGCAGGCATATGCAGCCGTAGGTGATGATAAAGCGGTAGGTGTGGTTGGTGATGAGAGAAGATATGGAAGGATTGTTACTGTAAGAGTTGTGGATTCAATTGATGCTATGACAGCAGATTGGACAAGATTACCTAATGGTATACTAGAAAAAATTAGTAATAGAATTACAAACGAGATTGATGAGGTCACTTGGGTTTCATATGTAATTTCAAGTAAACCTCCTGCTACAATAGAACCTCAATAACTACAAAATACATGCGCCAAAAACACCAGCAGAGTCACCTAATTGATTTTTAAGAATTGGTGTATCTACAGTGTCACTGAAAACGTTTTGATAAACTAAATTTTTCCCTTCATCATATAGAAATGAAATGTTAGATAAACCACCACCTAAAACAATTGCATCTGGATCTAAAATGTCGATTACATTTGCCATAGATAATCCAAAGTTTTCAAGAAACTCATTCTTCCAAGTTTTATACGCATCTTCTTGAGAGTTTTTTACAATTTCGGATACCGATATGGTTTGATTTGTTAGATCATTCCATTTTTTCTCTAATGCTGGTCCGCTGATGTATGTCTCAACACATCCCTTTCTTCCACAATAGCATTCATTTCCATTAGGTTTGATACAGTGGTGTCCCCATTCGCCTGCGATATTTGTGCGTCCAGAATGGATTTTGCCATCAATTACTAGTCCTCCACCAACACCAGTGCCCATAATTACGCCAAATACAGTCTCATGGTTTTTTGCTGCTCCCAGTCTCGCCTCGGCTAGCGCAAAACAATTTGCGTCATTCTCTATTGAAATTCCCTGATCAAGGATTTTTTCTAGATCATTTTTGAGATCTTTTCCTATCAGACACTGAGTGTTACTGTTTTTTATGAACCCAGATTCTTTTGATAATGCACCTGGTGTACAAACACCAATGGAAGTTTTTTCATTGCTTTTTTCCTTTAAATCACTGACAAGATTTTGAATTGTTTCAAGAATTGATTCGTAACCATTGTTCTGATTAGTAGGAACACGTTTTCTTTCAATAATTTGGAATTCTTCATCAACTAGAACACCTTCGGTTTTTGTGCCACCTAAATCAATACCAATCTTATACATAGATATCAGAAAACAAATGAACAATTTATCATTTCTACGCGCGTCTTATATGCAAAAATTCACTACTAAACACATGTTAAGATGGTTCCAAAAGCATTCTACACCACGTTGCCTTCTAAGCCAACCAATGCAACTGCCGAGATTTCTTTTGTAGAATTTTTTTTGCTGAGGACCACTTACAAAAATTTTAGCCCATAGGAGGCATTCCGCCGCCACCTGGTGCACCAGATATTGCGATTACATCATCAATTCTAAGTATCATTGATGCTGTTTCAGTTGCAGATTTGATAATTTGTTTTTTAACAACTACAGGTTCAATTATGTTCTGTGATAACATATCACTAATCTTTCCTTCTTTTGCGTTAATGCCTGTCCATTTTTTTCCATCGCTTTGTTTAGCACGAAGTGCAACCATTGTATCAATAGGATCCATTCCCGCATTTTCTGCAATAGTTAATGGAATTACTTCTAATGCTTCAGCATATTTTTTGATTGCAAGTTGCTGTCTTCCATCAAATCTACCTGACCAGTCTTTCAAAAATGCAGCCAATAATGCTTCAGGAGCACCACCGCCAGCCACAATTGCTGGTGTCTCAATTACATCCTTTACAACCATCAATGAATCATGAATTGAACGGTCAACTTCATCAACTACTCGTTGTGAACCGCCACGAATTAACATTGTTACAGACTGTGGATTTCTACAACCTTCTACAAATACCCATTTATCAGATTCAACTTTCTTTTGATGTACAAGTTCTGCTGCACCTAAATCTTTTTCTGAAATATCATCAATGTTACTAGAAATACGACCACCAGTAGCTTTTGCAAGTTTTGTCATATCACTTTCTTTAACTCGTCTAACAGCTAAAATTCCATTTTTTGCCAAAAAGTGTTGTGCCATATCATCAATTCCTTTTTGACAAATGACAACATTTGATCCTATACTATAAAGTTTATCAACCATAGCTTTGAGCATTCTGTTTTCTTCTTCTAGAAACATTTGCATTTGTGTAGGATCATTAATTCTAATCTCTGCACTCATCTCAGTTTTTTCAACTTCAAGTGCAGAATTAATTAGTGCAATCTTTGCACCCTGGATTTTGGTTGGCATTCCACTGTGCACAATTTCTTTATCAAGAACAATTCCTTTGATTAAAGATGTATTTTGGATTGAACCGCCTGCTTTCTTCTCAACTTTGATATTGTCAAGGTCTACTGTAGATTTGCCATCTTTAGTTTGAGATATTTTCAAAATTGCATCAACGACAATTTTTGATAATGAATCACTGTCTTCTGAAATTAATTTTGATTCCATACTAGTTTTTGCTACATTAATTAGAGTCTCTTTGTCATCTGCAGTAACTTTTTTAGAAATTTCATCGAGTACTTCTAATGCTTTTTCTGATGCAATTTGATATCCATCAATAATTACTGATGAATGAACATCCTTACTTAGTAGTTCTTCGGCTTTTGCCAAAAGAGTTCCTCCGAATATTACTGAGGATGTTGTTCCATCTCCTACCTCAGTATCGATTGTTTTTGAGATTTCAACCATCATTTTTGCGGCTGGATGTTGAGCATCAATTTCTTTGAGAATTGTTGCTCCATCGTTTGTAATTGTAACATCGCCAAGAGAATCAACTAGCATTTTATCTAGTCCTCTTGGACCTAAACTTGATTTTACTAGATCTGCAACCAGTTTTGCAGCTGTAATGTTATTTTTTTGAGCATCTCTTCCTTTTTCTTGTAATGCACTCTCTTTTAGTACTAAAACAGGACCATTTGGTGTCTGTTGAATTGATGCCATGAATTCAATCTCTGAATCCTATTTTAATACCTTACGAGTTGACTGGATTGATATACACACGTTTTTTGACATCAACAATTCCACTGTAAAGAATTCGTATGTCTGGTAATGCCAAAAAGGGCAGGAACACAGGAACTAAATGTGGTTTTTTGAATTTGCAGCCAGAATCTATCATTGATGAGTTGATCTCTAAAAATTGTTTTGAGACAGATTCAATTGAATTTAATGAGATTATTCCAGCAAGTTGAAATGGCATGGATGCAAGCGTCTTTCCATCTTTAACTACAATCATTCCACCTTGATTTTTTGAAAGCTTGTTACAAGCTATGACCATGTCTTTCTCATTGGAACCAATAGCAATTAGATCATTTTCATGAAAACTCCATGATGAGGCAAATGCACCAATCTCTGCACCAAAATTCTTCAAGAAACCAACAGTGTGTTTTTTTGTTCCATAAGTTCTATCAAAAGCCGCTACCTTCCATACATCTTTGTCAAATGAAGGAGGAACATTTCCATTCTTTGTGTCAAGATCTTCCGTAGTTTTTTCAGTAACAATTTCTGTTTTCATGTTAATGACATTAACATTCTCAGAAGTATTCAAAGATCTGATAGAGAAATCATTTTCAGAAAACTTTGAAAGTTTTACAGTAGAAGTAATCCATTTGGGAACTTTGGGTTTTTTGATAACTGATGTTATTTTGCCATTTGACACAACAGTTTTTCCTCCTATTAGGACTGAATTAATTTTAATTTTTTTCAGATTATCTAAAATTAGAATGTCTGCCATCTTTCCTGGTGCAATTCCTCCAAACTGCTGTCCTAGATTATAATAGTCAAAGCAATTTTTTGATGCCATTGAAATTGCATCAATAGGATCTAATCCCAACTTGATGGCACTTCTAACACAATGATCAATATGGCCATATGATGATAGGTCTATCGGATCAACGCCATCTGAGCAAAACATGAGTCTGTTGGTATAAGTTCCATGAGAGATAACAACTGGGAGTATCTTTTTCAAGTCTCGTCTAATAGAGCCCTCACGTATCATAATCCACATTCCTAATCTAAGTCGCTCAATTACTTGATCAAAGTTAATTGGTTCATGACATGAAAAAATACCTGAAGCAACATACGCATTTAGTTTTTTACCACTTGCTCCAGCTGTATGACCATTGATGATACAATTTTCTTCGTGCATCTGCTGAAGAGATTTCATTGTTTTTGAATCACGTTTTGTAACTTTAGTCCAAGAAAAGACTTCGCCTAATCCAATAACAGATGACATCTTTATTGCAGATTTTTCTTGTTTTAGTGAAAGAGTTTTTCCGTGGCTAAATTTTTTATCAACTGGTAATCCTCCTGGAGCAGTGTGAAAAAATCTCATTGGTAGATTTTTTGTGAGGTTTACAAATTCTTTGAAGCCTTTGTAACCACATACACTGACTATGTCAATCGAATCAGGAAACAGAGTTGTAACTCCACATAAGAGAGATTTCTTTACAAATTCTGATGGTGTGATAAAGTGATCTATGTGTATGTGTGGATCTACAAAACTAGGAGAAACAAATTTGTTTTTGATGTCCAAAATTTTTGTTTTTGGACCTATAGTGTGTGATGCATCAGAACCAACAAATGCAATCCTGTCATTGGTTATGGCGATCTGAATTTTTTCTTGTATCTCTTTACTGTATACATTCACTAATGAGCAATTAGTTAGAATGAGATCAGCGAAATCATCTCCCATAGCGACAGAATTAGTTTTTGAGAAAGTTGACGAAAAATTAGATTTCACAAGTCAAATTATTCTTGGATATTATTATAGATTGAAGCGATGTTTAAATTACCGTCAAAAAGGCTTGTAAATGTGAATCTTCCAAAGGAAAAACGAGCATATTGTCCAAAATGTAAGAGTCATCAGACTATGAAAGTTTCTATATACAAGGCAGGAAAACGACGTGGTTCTGCTGCTGGTGAACGAAGACATGCTCTACGAAAAAAGGGATATGGAGGACAAAAATTCCCAAAATTAGCTAAACCAGCAAAAACAACAAAAAAAGTTACATTAATTGAAACCTGTACCGTGTGTAAAAAGAAAATGATGAATAAAGGAATTAGAATACGAAAGTTTGAGTTGGTTGCAGTATGAAAAAAGATCATATCCTTATTCCAACACCAAGAAGTAGTTTTCAGAAGATTAAATGTGCAGAATGTGATGAGGAGCAAGTTGTTTTTTCTCATAACACAACAGAGGTAATTTGTAACTCTTGTGGAAATGTTCTGGCAATGTCTAAAGGTTCAAAATCAAGAATACACGGAAAGATTTCAGAGACTTCTGAGTAGATTATAGTCATCTTTTGTATTTAGATTTAATCCAATTCTTTTATCATCAATAACAAGAAATTTTTCCTCGACTGGATCCAAACTGGTAATTTTCTTAGCATTAACAATAGATATGCCTGTTTGAACATAATCATGATTTTCAACAATGCAGTCTGATGTTGTGCCAAGGGTTTTTTGAAAAGAAAGTGTTGTTACAATGCTAGTCCAGGTTTGTTCTGCTTCATGATGATCTATAATCGTTTTAACAATCTGACTGTCTAGTAATGGTAAATCACCAGATGCCACAAAGACCATTTCATCTAATTTTTGCAGTATCTCATTCAAATCACTAACAAAACTCTCTCCTCTAGATGAAATAATATCAATGCCAGTTTCTTTTAGAATTTTTTCAGTGCTAGGAGAGTTGGGGCTTGTAAGAGCAATAATTTTCGAAAAGCAATTTGCATTTTGCAATGCATCAACGACGTGTAAAATTACAGGTTTTTTATACTTCAAAAGTAATTTTTCTTCATTTGAGTCCATCCTAGTGCCCCTACCACCAGCCATGATTAACCCAATCATAGTGAGACAAAGATTAGCAAAGATGCAAGTCTTACTATTTCGTTGGTTGCACCTAGTACATCACCGGTAATACCACCAAAGTGCCTGGTTGAAATACCAACCAAGAACATTGTTATTGCAATTCCACCAGCCAATACCAAAAATCCTGATGGTTCACCGATAATTACAAATGGGATTAGAGTAATCACTGCAGCAATTGCCAGTTTTCTTTTATCCTTCATCATATGTACAAATGGTGAATTTGAGCCTACAGTAGCCGAATTTCCAAGACTAGCCATTAATACCATTGAGAATTTGGCTAGAATTTCACTGAGAAGAATTATTTTAAAAAGTTCAAATCCGCTTGAGAGTGACAACGCAATTATTGCACCAACAATGTACAGCACAACAGAAACTATTCCAGCCGAACCAGTTGCAACATCCTTCATTGCCTTGAGTTTTTTTTCTTTTGAACCCTTGGTCATCAAACCATCTGCAAAATCTGCCAAGCCATCGGTGTGATGTATGCCTGTAACAACTGCAATTGATGCAACAACAAGTAATGAAACGATTAGTGGATCAAGAAATAATGATAAGCCAAAACCTACTGAACCAATTAAGAGTCCAATTGCAATACCGACAATTGGAAAAAAATACATGTACTTTGCAATGGTTTCCAGATTAGCATTACTTGTAGGAATTATAGTTAGAAATGAAAATACTGAACTAATTTGTTTAAGCAAGAATTGTCAACCCCAAATATGATAAAATTGTGATTATCGGAATGGTAACTATTCCAAAGAATAGAACTGTAGTCACTTTCATTAAGACTATTGCCGAATACACATGCTTTATTGAAAGATAGATAGAGCCATTACCGATAGTATAGTGATCAACTTTTTGAAATCTTGTATCTAATGCGCCTGCTAATGCTGCCATTGGATATCCAGCATTTGGACTAGAAGTTTTACAGCTATCTTTCTTTAAAATTTCGTATGACTGTTTCCAATCATTTCCTAAAAGCATTGATGCTAACACCATAACTAATCCAGTTATTCGTGATGGCAGATAATTTAGAATGGTATCACATTTTGCTCCAAACCAACCAATATTTCTAAACATCTCAGTTTTGTAGCCAATCATTGAATCAATCGTATTAATTACACGATAAATAAATGCGCCTGGAAGACCAAACAGTGAAAAATAAAACAGCGGTCCTGTAACACCATCAACTGTATTTTCACTGATACTTTCTAGAACTCCAGATAAAACATGATTTTTGTCTAAATCTTTTGTTTTACGTTTAGTAATCATGGCTAAATTTGCTCTAGCCTCGTCAATATCATCATTCTCTAGTGCCTCAACAACTGCTAAAGCATGCTTCTCCATGCCCCTAATTGCTATTGTTGTCTTTAACAAGATGACACCAACTACAATGGTAACTATGATGGTAAGAAGTTCATTTCCAATTATTGAATCAAGTTTCAGATTAAGTACTATCAATAATGCACCAACGGCAGTGGTTGAAATTAATACAATCAGTATACCGCCAAATTTTTCAAAGTGTGCGTTTTCATTTTTGAACAATGAAACTAGATTACTAATGAAGTTTCCAATCCATGCAGTCGGGTGATACTTGTTTCTTGGATCCCCAACAATAAGATCTAAAATTATCGCAAACCCAATTATCAGAATAGATTCAAATATCATTTTAAGATCCTTTTGATTCCACTAATATTAAGACTTGAGCGTATAACTTTACTGATCTTATCAATCTCTGAATCTAATTTTCTCAAATTGGTTTTATTCCATACAAACTTTTTTGGAGAGTCACCGATGGAATCTTCATCAGGAATGGAAAATTTGATTAGTGGAATGGTGCCAAAAACTGGTTTCTTTGTCTTCTGCTTTAGCTTACGAAAACCTGGTTTAAGGATTTCAATATCACCTCGGAATTTGTTAAAAACAAAACCTTTCACTAGTTTTTGATATTTCTTCTCAATTAACTCCATGGTTCCTACTAAACTTGCAAAAGAACCTCCACGTTCAATATCAGTTATTAAAATTACATTTGAGTTTGTTTTTTCGGCAATTTTCATATTTGCAATATCATATTGTACGAGATTAATTTCAGCAGGAGAACCGGCACCTTCAATAATTATCAGATCATGATCTTTTTCTAATTGCTTGTATGAATTTAGAGCAAGTTGTAAACCAGTCTTGTTTACAAATTTTGTATAATAATCTGACGCATGCATTTTCTTGAGAAATTTTCCATTTGTAAAGACCGAGCTTCGATAATTTCCCAATGGTTTCAGTAAAATTGGATTCTGCTCTGGTAAGATTTCTGTGCGTGCTGCAATTGCTTGGATTGCTTGTGCGCGGGATATCTCAAAATCCTTTGTAGAATAGGCGTAATTTGACATGTTTTGTGCCTTGAATGGTGATACTGAATAACCCATGTTTGAGAATATTCTACATAATGCAGTAACTAGGATTGTTTTTCCGGAACCGGAAGAAGTTCCTTGCACCATTAGTGATTTTGAAATATTACATCCCCTCCAATGCGTTAATCAGTTTTTTATTTTCTTTACGTGTTTTTATCGAAACTCTAACATAACTTTCATCAAGCCCACGAAAGGTACTACAGTCTCTAATCAGTAAATTATTTTTTAGTAATTTCTTTTGTAATGTTTTTGATTTAATTTTAGTTTTCAACAATAAGAAATTTGTTGATGATTGAAAACAGGAAAACTTATCAAGTTTAGAAAATGATTTTGTTAGAAAATTATTCTCTTTCTTGATTAGTTTGTTGGATCTTTCAAGAAAAGAATGGTAACAAATAGCTGCGCTTGCTGCACTTTGTGCCACATTACTTACATTCCAAGGAATTTTTAATTTTTGTAAAACATTAATGATCTGCTTACTACCTAAGGCATAACCAATTCGTATTCCCGCTAATCCAAATGATTTTGTAAATGAACGAAGTATGAATAAATTATCAAATGATTTTATTGATTTAATTAATGATTGATTAGATTCTGGAACTAATTCTATGAATGTTTCATCAATAAAGACCAAACTTGATCTCTTTTCAGCATGTCTAACAATTTTTAATAAATTTCTTTTAGGAATTAAAACTCCAGTGGGGTTATTAGGATTACATAGAAATACAATTCCATTTTTTGGAATTTTTTTTATAAATTCTTCAAGATCGTTATTTAGATTCATCGTTTTGTAAAAAAGAACTTTTGAGCCAGAAAGTTTTGCAGCCTTTTCATATTCAGAAAATGTTGGTATTGGAATCAAAACCTTGGTTTTCTCATTTAGAAATGCTAAACAAAAATTATAGATTATCTCAGTTGCTCCATTTCCTACAATTATCTGTGATTCATTCAATCCAGTATACCATTTTATGTTAGAACGAAGTTTTCTTGATTCAGAGTCTGGATATTCTGATATCGAATCTAACTGTTTTCTGAGAGATTTTTTGACTCCTGAATAACATCCTAATGGATTAACATTTGAACTAAAATCAACAATTTCCTGATTTGGGTTTTTTATTGAATAAAGACCTCCGTGTGAGGCTGGATTATGAGATCTTACAAATTGATTAACTTTGATTTTCATTGTTTAGGAGACGTATTCACAATATAGTATTGTTTTGGTTTGTCTAAAGGAATATTAATTGAAAATGTCGAAATTGTATCTATGAAAAAGAAAGTAGCAATAATAGGCGTCACCGGTTCTGTAGGTCAGGAATTTGTTCAGTCATTGAATGATCATCCATGGTTCGAAGTCACTCAAATTGCAGCCTCAGAGAGATCTGCAGGGAAAAAGTATCTTGATGCAATTAGAGATGCTAATGGAATTGTTGCATGGGATGTAGGTGGAAAGATTCCAGATTATATTAAAGAAATGACAGTCTTGACAATTGATGAAATAGATATTTCAGAATTGGATCTAGTTTTCTCCGCAGTAGAATCTGTAGCTGCAAGAGATATTGAAACAAAATTTGCAAAAGATCTTCCAGTTATCTCAACTTCTTCTGCATATAGATATGAAGAAGATGTACCAATACTCATTCCTGGAATTAATGATGAACAGGCAGAACTTCTTGAAGTTCAAAAAAAGAATCGTGATTGGAAAGGTTGGGTGGCACCACTACCAAACTGTACCACTACTGGTCTAGCTATAACACTAAAACCATTACTTGATGAATATGGTGCGAAGAAAGTCATGATGACATCAATGCAAGCAATATCTGGTGGAGGAAAGACTGGTGTTTCTGCGATGGGAATTACCGATAATATACTTCCATACATTCCAAAGGAAGAAGGTAAAGTTAAAAAAGAAACTAGAAAAATCTTAGGTAAATTAAAGGATGGTAAGATTGAGGATGCTAACATCAGAGTTAGTTGCACATGCACACGTGTCCCAGTAATTGATGGACACACAGAATCAGTTTTTGTCGAGACTGATAAGGAAATTGATCCTAAGCTAGCAAAAAATACATACGATGAATATAATGAGAAAATTTCAGTTGCTGGATTACCTTCAGCTCCAGAAAAATATTATGCATTTCATGAAGATCCAACTAGACCTCAACCAAGAATGGAAAGAGAAGTAGGTGACGGTATGACCACAACTATAGGTAGAGTAGAGAAAGAAGAACTCTTTGATAATGGTTTAAAGTATATGCTATTCTCACATAACAAAAAGATGGGATCTGCAAAGGGTGCTGTTTTGCTAGCTGAGATGCTATACAAAAAAAATAAGATTTAAGGAAAAAAACATTAAAAATTTCAATAATAGCTTTATTAGACGTTGAATAATTCAACATGCTGGTGTCTTAAACGGCAAAGATTGATGAGTTAGATTTAAAAATTCTATCAGAGCTAACTAATGATGCGGCAATTTCAGTTCCAAAACTATCAGAAAAAATTAATACAAATTCATCTGTTGTTTATAGCAGAATCAAAAGACTAGTGCGTCAAAAATTAATTCAAAGGTATACTATTGAAGTAAATGATAAAGAACTTGGCTATACTGTAAAATCAGTGACCGGGATAAACATGGACTCAAAAAAACGTGATCAGATAATTGATTCATTGTTCGAAATTGATGGAGTTAGAGAGATTTCTGAAGTGACTGGAAGGTTTGATATTATGGTCACAATGTATGCAAAAAGTCTTAATGAAATGCACAAGGTGGTTTCTGAAAAAATTGGTAAAATTGATGGAATTATAGGTTCAGAGAGTTTTATTGAAATGAAACGTAGAGCAAAACCAATGCCCTACATCTTCAGCTAATAGTGTGGTATTTATTTTTCTAGAGATATGAAATAACATGCAGGAAACATC
>CAYQPZ010000019.1:0-17020 GCA_964419505.1 uncultured Candidatus Nitrosopelagicus sp.
ACGGTTCAGAGATGGCACCACAGGTACAATTCCTAAGAGAGATTAGAGATGGTAAAATAATGGCCACAGAATCAGGAACTGCATTTATGGCAGGATTCAACCAATTCTATTACTCATTCTCACCAGCAGTAGCAGACTATGAAAGAGAGAATCCAGCATTCAAAGAGGCTGTCAAACTAACACTGACACCACTTTTGACATCACTTGCAATTCTAAACTATGTTGATATTGATACTGAACAGGAAATGTTAGGATATGGAATTGGTGTGATACTACTCAACATCGGAATGTATTTTGCAGCACCAGCAGCAGTAATTATTGCTATTAAGAATAGAAGAAAATAGTCTTTACCAAACTTCGTCTACCTCATCTAATTCTTTATAATCAATTTGTGATTCTTTCTTTAGTACTTTTAACCGTGAAATATCACGACTAAAAAATAAATCAAGTTGCCAGTCAAACCAAACACGTAACTTCTTTTCCCAACCACGCATTTTTGATAAATATAGGTTTCTCCAAGCTACAAAGGCCCAAAATCCCACAACATTCATTCCAAAGAACGACGCAACACCTGTTCTTTTACCAATTATAGCACACTGCCCTCTCCACTCATAATCAAATTTTTCCATATTCGTATTTGATAAAAGACACCTCAAATTTTTTGCAGCAATCTTTGCTTGAGCTTCGGCAATTTGTGCAGTGGGCGGAAACTGCTTTTTATTTAATTCAGAACTAATCTTGCAACAATCACCAATTGCAAACACACCTGGAAAATCCGAAACTTGAAGAAACTCATCAACAATTATGCGTCCCTTTTCTGTTTTGAAAAGAGAATCTTTGATCAAATCAATTGGTGTAACACCTGCAGTCCATACCAAAGTGCTCGCAAGAATGGTTTTACCCTGTTTATCATTTGACTTTTTAAGATTTTCCAAGTAAACCTGTTTTCCATCGAATGATCTAACACCAGAATTTAGAAGAACCTCAACTCCCCTCTCCATTAGTTTTGTTTTAGCAAAATTAGCTAACTTTCTTGGAAAACCCGTTAGGATTTCTGAAGTAGCCTCCACTAATGTAATTTTAATATCCTCGGTCTGAATATTAGGATAATATTTACTGATGTCAGTCACAAAATCATTAATTTCTCCAGCAGTCTCAACTCCAGCAAATCCACCACCAACCATAATAAAACGAAGAAGACTTTTTCTTAGAATAGGATCAGTTTCGTTTTCTGCCTGTTCCATCATATCTATAATTCTGTTTCGCAAAACAACAGCGTCGTTTAGTGTTTTCATCGTATATGCATTATCTTTCACATCTTTCATTCCAAAGAAGTTTGTTTGACTTCCTAACGCAACTACAAGAAAATCATAATGCAGTTGTATACCACGGTTTTCAGCTGTGCCATACAATGTGACGACCTTACCATAAGGATCAATATTTTTTATTTTACCTTCAAAGAATCTTGTTTTATCAATTAAAGTCCTAATCGCAGTTACAATATGCCTAGTTTCTATAGTACCAGATGCTACCTGTGGCAACATTGGTGTAAATAACAAAAAATTATCTTCTGAAACCAACGTAATTTCAACATCCTTGTTATTTTTGAAATATGACTCTAAATCCAAACAACATTCGACTCCAGCAAATCCACCACCAAGAATTAGAATTCTTTTCATTTTTTTTGTTTAATCTAAATCAATTTGAATTAATCTATCTAGATTGTTCTTGTTCAATAACAATAATTCCTTCCTTGATCAAGAATTGTATTCCTTGCACAAACGCAGAATCTGGTATCTGTCCATCAGCCCACCATCCAGCATTGTTCTTTATCCAAGCTGGAATAGATGTAGATTCAGAACCTACTTCCTGCTCTGTTGGAGGAATTACAATAATTCCTTCCTTGATCAAGAATTGTATTCCTTGCACAAACGCAGAATCTGGTATCTGTCCATCAGCCCACCATCCAGCATTGTTTTTGATCCAAGCTGGAATAGATGTAGATTCTGAGGTTGTTCTGTTAACTGCTAACGGAAATTCTACATTTGCCAGTTTATTTCCATCCAGATTTTCAAATTTTACAACTAAAATCCCAGACATATCTGCTGGAATGAAAAACTCAAGACCATCGCTTTGTGTTTTTGAACCAGTACTTATTCCACTTTTCTTCAAAATCTCTTTTTGGTCAGAAAACAGGCTTAATTCGTATGGAACAGAGATTGGCCTATCTTTCAGGAACGTATCTAATACATCAAAACCTAGCCTAACATTAGCATTTGACCTGATTTGACCTTCCCACCAAAGTTTAATTTTGAATTGACCATTATCCGTGACTCCAGATAACGTAAGATCATCTTTAGCGGGCTCTATTTTTATGACAGCCTCATTTACTCCAAAATAATTATTTTCCGAAAAAATTTCTTGTAGTTCACTTTGTGTAACAACCATGTGAATAGTTCTTTTCTCACCCGAAAAGTCATCAATGTTAATTGCAGTTTCTGGAAGCGTTATTCCATTTAGACTAGTAGTAAAGCTTGATGCCAATAGATCACCAAAGGTTTTTGGCACAACAACTTCTTGATGAATGACGGTTGTTTGGTCTATTGTTTTTTGATCCCAATCAAATGGAAAAGAAAATTTGATTTGTTTATTGGATTGATCATAATTAAATTCTGTAATCTGATCAAAATATGTGATTATGCCTAATTCTTGTTTTCCAAAATTCCTATCATCAATTTCATAATATGTGGTTTCTGGGATAGAAATTCCAAGCTCATATTCAACTGGCTCTGAAAGTAAATTATCGTAGTTATTTACAGTTAAAATTTTTACTGTAAATTTATAGAGTCCACCATTTTCAAATACACTTCCCTTTAGGTTAAACTGATCACTTGCAAGTCCTAAAAATGACGCAACTGTTTCCTGGTTTATGATTTTCACATTCGAATCATCTGATGGAACCAAGTTCATTATCAAGATGCCTTCGTCTCCCTTGAAATTATTTTTGAATAACTGCTGATCATTTTTTATTAGAACAACTTCAAACGATACATTACTTATTCCATCACTAGATTCAGTTTCGAATAAACTAATTGTAATTTGTCTTATACCAGTATCAAGACTAGTTGTTGATGCAACTTGTAATGTTGATTCCACCCCATCAATCACTATGGGTGGCATTGTTTCAGTTCCTAGTCCATGACCAAACGAATTTTGCATATTAGGAAGAAATACCATCAAGGCAAAAATCACTAAAACAGAGATAATGTGATATTTCATATCAGTTCTTGATTATCCCAATAATTAATGCATTTTACACAATGATTTTAGCAGGTTTAAAGATATGATTAATAAACAATTAGGATTTTATACTAACTCGGTAATTAGGAAATATTATGGTAAATCAAGCTAACGTTAAGGATAATTGTCCACGATGTGTCAAGGGTAAACTTGTAACAGATAATGAATCTGGGGAAACATTTTGCTCCAAGTGTGGTTTTGTTATGTCAGAAAAGATCCAAGAGTCAGGACCAGAATGGCGTTCATTTACACAAGATGAACACGGCGATCGAGCAAGAGCAGGAGCTCCCACATCACTAACAATGCATGACATGGGTCTTGCAACAGTCATTAATCCTATCAACAAAGATGCATCTGGAAAACCATTGACTGCTACAATGAAAAATACAATTGAAAGATTAAGAACTTGGGACAGTAGAAGCCAAGTGCATGAACCAGTTGATAGAAACTTCAGACAAGCATTCAGCGAGCTAAATAGATTAAAAGACAAACTTGCAATTTCTGAATCAGTTGTTGAAAAGGCTGCTTACATTTACCGAAAAGCATTAGACAAAGGTCTTGTTCGAGGTAGATCAATTTCTGCATTAATGGCATCTGCATTATATGCTGCATGTCGTGATACTGCTACTCCAAGAAATTTAAAAGATGTTGAAATTGCTGCAAACATAAAAAGAAAAGACATCGCACGCTGTTATCGATTATTAGTAAAAGAATTAGATCTTAAAATGCCAGTAACAGACTCTGTTCAATGTGTAGCAAGAATTGCAAGTAAGATTGGAATTGCAGAAAAAACAAAACGTTTTGCAATTAAAGTTTTAAAAATTGCACAAGCAAATGAGGCGTCAGCTGGAAAAGATCCAATGGGTTTAGCAGCAGCAGCATTATACCTATCTTGCGTTAAAAACGGTGAAGATAAAACTCAACGTGATATTGCAGAAGCTGCAAATGTAACAGAAGTTACAATCCGTAATAGATACAAAGGTTTGAAAGATTCAATTAACCTTTAAAGCAATTATTTATCTTTTGTTTCTGTAACAAATCCACCCTGACCTTCTGGCGGTGGAATCTTTTTTGCACCACCCAACCCAATCGTGGTAATTATAACAGAAGTTAGGATGATGAAAAATATTATCTGTGGATAAGCCTCCCCGTTTTGGAGTCCCATGGTAAGCGGGATCGTGGCTAATACAGCAGCAGCAAGCCCTCTTGGTATCATTACTGACGTTACCTTCTTGTCAAGTTTTGAGAATCCTTTGACCAGTGTAGTGTGCGTAATTAAAATTCTACCAATATAGATTGCAACTGCGGCAATTATTCCAAATATTACATACTCTATCTGTCCAAAACTTGCTAGTAATCCAACAAACACAAAGAAGAATGCCCTAACAATGAATGTCACCTGACTGTGTAAAGAATTGTCTATTGTATTATCTGGCATCTTAATCTTGAGTTTTTTCAAGAAGTACTGTTTGTTTCCTAACATCAAACCAAATACTAGTGCAGTTAGTGCACCAGATTCTCCAAATGTTGTTGCTAAGAAGAATAACAGAAACAATACCCCTAAAGTTAGCATGTAACTATGCTGCGCATTCTTTAACTTTGAAATAAAGAACATCCAAGGTATACCGACACCAAATCCAAGTATTAGACCAACCAGCACTGCCTTTCCAAGTGTCTGACCCAAAATTTCCATGTCAAACGTTCCTATCATTATAGCTTCAAACAGAACGAATGCAATTATGGTACACAAAATATCAGTCAGTGCAGATTCGAAACTTAACATCGACTTCGCCTCTTCAGAAATTCGAATCTTTCTTACCAAACCAAATACAATGATCGAGCTGCTACCACCAACTATTGATCCAAGCAAAACACTATCAAGCCACTCCCAACCCAAACCATAATGTGCTAGACCTGTTACTATTCCAACAGAAACTGCGAATCCCAAAATTACTAGAATTATTGCAAAGTGTGCAGTCTTTAGAACATTACCAATGTGCAAGTTATATCCACCATCAAACATGATTATGATCAACGCAATTGCTGCAAAGTATGGAACAATCTCAATTACAGCAGCAGGTTGTATTATTCCAAGTATTGGTCCGATAATAATTCCAAGAACCATTAAGAATGCAATATCAGGTATTCCAGTCTTTTTGAAAAATGCCTCACCTAAAACTCCTAAGATTATTACAACACTTGCTGCCAAAAGCAAAACAGGAGCAGATGCAATTAAACTTCCACCACCTCCAGAAATCTCAGCAATCACAGTCTGGAGGTTAGCGAGTCCCTGTGACAGGAAATCCGAGTTAACGCCTGTATCTACTGGATTGTGCTCAAAAAACGACCTTACAAGATCTATTCCAGTCGAGCCTGAAACCTCACTCGTGTCCAGATTTGTGAAAAACCTATCGAAAAAATTCTGTACATCACCAAACACAGTAAGAAAGATCAAATTCATGTATTTTTCACCTCATACTATCTTAATTTAAGAATGGTCAAAACTGGCTGATATAATGAGTGTGAAACAATGAGCGCAACAGAGACACTGCGAAAAGATCACCGGGAGATCAAGCGAGTTGAAAAAATTGTCATCAAGTGCTATCAGGCTTTGTATGACGGAAAGGACATTCCACTACCTGACATTGAAAAAATCACATTTCTTATTTCAGAGTTTTTAGATTCCATTCACTATTCACGTGAAGAAGATTCGTATTTTCCATGTGTTGCTGCATATGATTCTCTCAAAGAAGAGATTCGGGCATTACTCATAGAACACGAGTTTTCTCGAAACGTTGCAAAATTGCTTTCAACTAATCTGATTGCATGGAAAAGCGGTGAAGACAAGCGAGAGCCAGTTGCCAGATTTCTCAAAACTTATTCAATTTACCTCCAGGATCATCTCTCAAAGGAAGAAGAGTTTTTTACAAAAGCAGAGGAGCAGATACTTTCAAGGGAAGAAGAAGAAGAAATGTACCAACAGTTTCAATCCGTCATAGCGATAGTAGAGAAGCTCTCAGATATGATCAAACTGATCGATTATTTGGAAGACCAAAACTGGTACAAATATTAACCCATTTTTTCTGTTAGATACAATGGCATTTTGTTTATGGATGACTGGACTGCCTTGTTCTGGCAAGACCACAATAGTTAGAAAACTAGCTGAAAATATCCCAAACTTAGCCATTCTAGACGGTGACGAGTTGAGAACATGGCTTTCTCCAAAGGACTTTTCAAAAGAAGCGAGAGACGAACACCAACTCAAAGTTGCCCACTTGGCAAAACTTCTGTTAAAACATAATGTCCCAATGGGTGTGAGTACGATTTCACCATACAAGGAGAACCGTGCAAAAGCAAGAGAGATCATTGGTGATGACACCAAATTCTTTGAAGTTTATGTGAATGCTTCCTTGGCTCAATGTGAAGAGCGTGATGTAAAAGGCATGTACGCAAAGGCTCGCTCAGGCGAGATCAAGGGATTTACAGGCATAGATGACCCATATGAGGCACCAGAAAACGCTGATTTGGTTTTGGACACTGAAAATAAATCACTTGATGAGAGTGCCGCTGAAGTTTTAGAATTTTTAAAATCAAAAAATCTGCTTTAAACTATACATCAAAGTAGAGATAAAATTCATGTGGATGTGGCCTTATTGAAATTTCCCGCTGATCTCTTCTCTCTAATTCAATAATTTTATCCAAAACATCATTTGTGAAAACAGGCGATAAGAACTTTCTATCACTTTCTAACTCGTCTAATGCCCTACCTAGATTTGCTGGAAGTGTATCAATTCCACGCTTTCTCCTCTCGCTCCTAGACATTTTGTAAATATCCTCTTGGACAGGATCTCCCGGTTCAGTCTTTTTCTTTATTCCATCGAGACCAGCTGCTAATACTGCAGAAAATACCAAATATGGATTTGATGCTGGATCAGGAACACGATATTCCAGTCTTTTCATAAATGCATATTTTTCACCTCGGAAATGAGCTGGAACCCTAATTGTTGCCGATCTATTACTAGAACTCCATGCAATGTAAACAGGTGCTTCATATCCTGGAACTAATCTATGATACGAATTTGTAGTAGGATTAGTAATTGCTGTAAGTGCTTTTGCATGTCCCATAATTCCTCCACAGAAATATCGACCAGCTTGACTAAGCTCTAACGGTTCATCCTTATCAAAAAATGCATTTTCATCATTCTTCCAAAGACTAACATTTGTATGCATACCAGAACCTGAATCCATAGATATTGGTTTTGGCATCATTGTCGCAACTTTACCAAATTTCTGTGCAATATTTCTTACAACATATTTGTAAGATTGTGCACCATCTGCAGAATTTGTCATGAGATCATATTTGATATCAATCTCACATTGACCAGCAGTTGCAACCTCATGATGGTGGTTATCACATAAAATTCCGAAACTATTATTCAAAATATCTACACATTCATTTCTAAACGGCGTCAATGTATCAGATGGTGTACTTGGGTAGTATCCTTCCTGAAGTCCCATAGGATATCCAGTTCCCTCTTTACTCCAAGGCGATTCCACTGATTCAATTGAATATGATTGCCCTTTGTATGGTGTTAGAACATCCCAGTTAACTTTGTCAAAAACAAAAAATTCCACCTCTGGTCCCCACGTACTAAAATCAAATCCCTGCGTCGTGACATATTTTTCTGCTTTTTGGCAAATTCCTCTCGGATCACCCCCAAGCCTTCCTCTACCCCCACCCCAGTAAACATCACAGAGCATTCTAGCAGTTTTTTTATCCTCTATCCAGGGAATAACTGCAAACGTGCTTGGATCAGGTTTTAAAATTAGATCCGAATCATGTATACTTGTAAATCCTACAATTGAAGAACCATCAAGTTTTGGAAGACCATCCTGCATCTGATCGGGCGTGAATGTATCTGCTGAGATGGTTGTGTGATGGAATCTACCAGGTAAACTAGTAAATTGAAGATCAATGAATTTGATTTCTTCATGCTTTATTCTCGCAAAAACTTCATCTGATGAATATTTTATTTGTGTGGGTTTTCCACCAATTACTTTATACGGCAATCTTACGTCAATCTTGAAAGAATTAAACGTGCCATTTAAGATTAACTAGGTAATAGATGTCTTCAAACGAATCACCAGATCTAAATTTACTTTATAGATTAACACTAAAAGAAATTCAGAACGATGAGATCCAACAGTTAAATTCTGATTTTTATAGAATTCTCTCCATGTATCTTGGAAAATTAAAAACAGAGGAATATGATGGAATTGAGAAAAAAACTAAAAATCGTTTAGCAGTTTTATTTTCCTCATTAACTTCACTCCTTATTAATTCACGATTAGAAAAAATCTCAAAAACTAAAGGTTTTAACCGAGAAAATTTACTTGACGAAGAAAAATTCATTATCGATTCTAATCAAGAAATGAACGAACGAAAAGATTTGATTGTTCATAGTATAATCAATGGAAAATCAAAACTCGTGGAATCAATCTCAAATGATTATAAAACAAAGCCTATAGTTATTAGATTCTTGAAAAAAACAGATCAAATATTATGCGTAGACTCGGAAAAATATGGTCCATTCAATGCGGAAGATGTAGCTACATTGCCTAATGAAGATGCACAACAATTAATTTCGAATAACATTGCAACTAAAATTCGTATAGAAGAATAAATAAGATGTCCCACGCAGGCTCGGTTGATATTATTGATTTTGTTTTATTAACAATCTATCCAGTTGGTGCACTTTTCATTATAGAAATTATTACCAGACTTGTAAATAAAAACAAAATAATAATTCCTTCGTGGATAAAACTATCTATTCAAGGCATAGTTATGGTAGCATTTGCTGTTGCATATACAGTTTTTATTTCATTGCTAATGACAAGCTCCGATCCAGAAATTTACGCTGAACCACATTGGCTTTCAGCATTTGTATTACTTGCATTAGCTGTGACATTATTTTATCAAGCAAGGCGTTCTAAACAGGATCCCAGAAAATCAGATTATTAACGCTACTTGAATTTTCTAAAAAATTTTTTTAATCCAGAGCTATTTGGTCCACCATCTCGTATTACACCAGGCTGGCCAAATCTTTTTGCCCGTATTTGAGTTAGTTTAACACAGCGATGATCTTCTGGAAGTCTATGTTCAGCACAAAAGGGATCTTTACAGTAATTACATTCGAATGGTAAATCTACCATATCTCCACAATATGCACATTTTTCTGGCTTCACAAAAATGCTATGTTTTTTTCTTTAATAAATTTACAAAGTGATAACTATTCTAACAAGAAAACATATTTACGCATAGAAATTTTTACAAAAATCGATTTTGATTCAAGACAAAGTAATAGTTATCACTGGGGCAAGTAGTGGAATAGGAAATTCTACTGCAAAGGCACTTGCAAAAAAAGGAGCAAAAATAGTTGCCGGAGCAAGAAGATTAGATAGGCTTGAAGCTTTACAAAAAGAAATTACCGAGGACGGTGGTGAAATTATTATTTCTGAAACAGACGTCACCAAAAAATCTGATTGTGATAATCTGGCAAAACAAGCAGTTGACAAATGGGGCCGAGTGGATGTTTTGATAAATAATGCCGGTTTAATGCCTCTTAGTTTTGTAAAATCCCTAAAAATAGATGAATGGGACAGGATGATAGATGTAAACATCAAAGGCGTGATGTATTGTACTGCCGCAGTTATTCCTATAATGATTGAGAAAAATTCAGGTCACATTGTAAACATTTCATCAGTTGCGGGCAGAATTGTTTTTCCTGCAGGCAGTGTTTATTGTGCTACAAAACATGCAGTAACTGCATTTTCGGAAGGTCTACGACAAGAACTTAGTGTACGAAAAAACATTCGAATTACTAGTATAGAACCTGGAGTAGTACAAACCGAACTAACCAATACGATCACCGAGAAAGCATTAGAGGCATTTATAGAAAAAGGAAAAACCATGGAAGGTCTAAAGGCAGAAGATATTTCAAACGCAATTATTTTTGCAATTGATGCACCAAACCATGTTAACGTAAACGAAATTCTCGTAAGACCAACTGTTCAAGAGTTCTAATTATTCTGATTTAGTTTCTTTTTCTTTTGTTAAGTGCTCTAACACTGCCTTGATCTCAATACCTAGATTGTTTGGATCTTTTTCTATATTCAAGTGCTCAGCTAACTTTTCTTTTTGTCCACCATTTTCCAACTCAACTCGTCTTTTTTCCATACAGTCTAAATGATCACTTCCACTCGCAGAAATTTTTTTACAAATGGAGCAAGTTCCCATATGTGCTGTAGGTAATACCACGATTTAATTATTTCAGAATTTGTTGCATAACCGAGGGATCGTGGTCTAGCTTGGTATGATTCCAGTCTGGGGGGCTGGAGGTCGCAGGTTCAATTCCTGCCGATCCCATTATAATTTTAATCCACCAAGCAAATCATCAAAACTTTCCTGTGTTCTTAATTTTTTATAATTTCTTACTAATCTTATAATTTTGTCTCTTCTTGGAACTTGAGTTTTTTTACGGATAATTTTTGCTAGACCTGTACCAATGAAGATTGCTTGTGTTGCAGCTGAGACATTTGATGATTTTCGCTTAGTACTAGAACTCTCAAAATCGATGATTGTATTTTTATTCTTTCCAACCATTACGTGTTTATCAATAGTACTTAATTCTCCATGATCTAACCCTACATTGTCTAAAAGGTAACATTCTCGCAAAATATTATTGATAACAGAACGTAGATCTTTAGATTTTATTTTAGATTTTTTTGCCCAATCAATAATTTTCTCACCTTCTATGTACTCCATTATCAAAAAATTTTTTGAATTTTTGATAAATTTTGGACCAACGTCGACTTTGTTTGCAGTTTTAAGTAATTTAGCCTCATTTGTCATATTTTTTCTTGGCGAATCTGTTCTTCTAATTTTTAGTGCTATTATATTGCCACTTTTTTTTGCAAGAACAACCATTCCGACATAACCCTTACCAAGTATGCAACATTTCTCAATTTGTAAGGGGCCTGTGAACGAAACATGTGTAATTCCATTTTTTTTTAATTCTTTTAGTCGTTTTTCAATTTCAGATTCTTTTACTTTTGGAAAGCTAAGAATTTTCTTATAGGGATCTTTTTTGAAAATACTAATTGGTTGAAAATGATCTGTCATCTGTAGTTACCAACCTCTGAGATCTCCGAACAGCAGATGTCCATTCAGCCTTCTTAAGTTCACCATATTCTACAATTTTAAATCCAGCTTTAAAGTCTGCTCTTAGCCCTTTTGGAATTCCTGATTCGCCTATGTGATTTTTTATTAAATCATTAAGATATGATTTAGCATTTTCATACCTTCTTGTTTGTATTGATTTTATTTTTCCATTCTTATCTATCCACATTAATTTTGATTTTTTTGAATTACTGTGAATGAATTTGGTTGAGAAATCACTCAAAAACACTTCAGGACCAGTTCTAGTCTCCTGCTTGTTTATTGTTAATGATTCTAATAAAAATATCAAACTTGCTTGATTATCATCATATGCAAGAGCATCGGTTCTAAGAACATTGAATCCTTCTTTATTTAATTGGGATTCAACAGAAGTCGCAGCTCGTTTTATTTGGCCATAAATGATATCATCACTTCTTTTTTTGTATTTGAAATGTACGAAAAGAACATTTGAAAATAATTTATTAGAACCATCCATTTTCCTTCCTACCTTAAAGTAAGAAATCGAACTTTTCTTCAAGAAATTTCTAGCAATCAAAATAAAACTGGTGACATTCTGAATTGATATTGCTGCGCCAAGATTTCTGTTCCTATCAATTGGATCAATAATGACCATTGGTGATTCAAATTTCCTTGGTGATTCTCCAATCACTTCACTATTCTGTAATTTTGCAATTTTCTTTAGTACATTTTCAAAACTTCCTAAATAGTAAATTAAAACTTCACAGACATAACCACTGAACCCCTGTTTTGCAATCTCAGCGCCGTACATTCCATTTGTTTCTAAAAAACATTTGAGAACTCTGATATCATCCTTCATTAATCCAGTTAATTTTTCACTCATAAACTCACTATGAAATGTTGATCTGTCTGCTGCACTTTTCCACGCTCCTTTTTTTACATCATAGCAGGGAACTACATTTACTCCTACTCCATCAATATTTGCTTCAACAAATGGATGTTCAGAGTATCTTACATAGGGCTTGAATTTTTTTAGTGAATCAAATCCAATCTTCCTGCCAATTTTTTCGAAGTTTTTTTCAGTTGTTATTGTTTTAAATTTTACAAAAATATCAATATCAATTTTTTCTGGAGTCCAAGTTTCTTTAGCATATGATCCTCCAAAATGTATTGATACAACCGATTTCTGTTTTTCGGCTTCTTTGTTTACCAAACTAAAAACCTGATTTGCAATCTTATCGACCTTTTTTCTTTGTCCATGGTTTGGAATCGCAATTTCTTTTGCTTTTTTTAATACATTACTTTTCATTTTCATTAACCACCAGTAAATCTGAATATTCTGGTCCTTTTGGACTTAAAACACTTCTTTTTAATTTAATTTTTGATACAACTTGAGTCCCAAATTCAATTGCCTCATATTCTTTCATCTGTAATGAAATATCACCAACATTATGTTTTATTCTTAAAATCGTCAAGTGAGGCTTGAATTTTTTATCTTTTTCAAAACCCAATCGTGCTAGTCTCATTTCTACCTCTTTAGTTATTTCGATTAATTTTTCAGCCCCTTTTTTATCAGTTCCAATCCAAATTACTCGAGGGTTTTTTAAATTTGGAAATCCACCAACTCCTTTTAGCGATAAATCAAACTGCGAAAATGTAATTGTCCTTAACAGATCTTTCACTTTCTCACATTTCTCTTCGTCAATTTCACCTAAGAACTGTAAAGTAAAATGAATTTGGTCAATTCTTATCGACTTCGCTTTAAAATGAGTAGATTTCTGCACTGCCATAATATTTCGAAGAATGTCTTTATTGTCTACCTCGACTGCCACAAATGTTCTCATGAAAATTTAATTTCTTTAACGATGGTATAATTATTTTGGTAAACCTTCATAGAGATCTATTTCAAAACCACAATGTTGGTAAAAACAATAGTTTGCATTACTGGAATGCCTGGTTCTGGTAAATCTACAATTGTGGGCAAATTAGAAGAAATCGGATTTGAAAAATTTACACTAGGTGATGGAATTAGAGCCGAAGCAAAGCGACGTAATATTGAGCCATCAGGCGAAAATCTTGGAAAATTAATGCTTGAAGTTAGAGCAAAAAATGGACCAGGCGCTGTTGCAGAACTTATCAAAGATCCAATCCAAAACTCTACACAGGATGTTGTAATTATTGACGGGGTAAGATCAATTGCAGAAATTGATGTTTTGAAAAAAATTGGGGATGTTAAATTATTAGCAATTCATGCTTCACCAGAAACTCGTTTTAATTTTTTAAGTTCTAGAGGGAGATCAGATGATCCAAAAACAAGAGAAAATTTTCAAGAACGCGACAATCGTGAAATTGGAGTTGGGTTAGACAAATCCATTGAAATTGCTGATAAAACAATTACAAATTATAATCTAACAATTGACGAGCTAGTTAACTCTGCTAAAGCAATAATTGAAAGTTGGACTAGCTGATGACTCACAGTGGATCCTTAACCGTTAAAGTTTTTTGTGAAATTAATACATCAGAGGAATCATCAAAAGTCAATACTGCAGTCCGTAATATTTTTCCAAATCTAGAGATTTCAATTAATCATCATCAAATAATTGGTAAATCCAATAGTATAGAATCTCTATCAAATATCTCCGAATCAATTAACACAAAAAATACTAAAAACATCCTTCAACGAATTCTTAAACAAAACACTGATGGTCATTCTACCTGGTTTTATCTTAACAAGCAGGCAGCATTTGTAGATATGATGGTATTATGTAATGAATCTGACGAATCACCATTAGGTCCAATTAAAGTGGTTATAGAGGCAAATAATATAGAAAATATCATTCAATCACTAACTTCATAATAATCCATGCCTAGAACAGTCAAAAAATCGATCCAGATAGAGAATTTTTTTTTAGTTTGGTTCTGAAAAAACAATTTCTAAAGTATTTTGTATGAAGATACAACTGGCAATTATAGGCGTAGTGCTAATTGCAGGTGGAATAATGTTCTTCCCTGAAACTATCAAACAATTGCCTGAAGGCACATCAATTTTTGATGCCTTAGTTGTTGATGCTCTCAACATTAAAGAATACAATATTAACACCAATCAGGTTGCTGACACATTATATGACGTTGGATTAGAAGTAAGTGAGGTAATGATTGATGTTGCAGATAAGGTTGAAGACACCATTGATGATGTTGAAATATCTCCAAAACAGCTTTTAAATTTGGAAGATTAGCCTATTTTTGAATTTCTATTTCCATTAGATCTTTTGCAGCTATAGTAGCTTCATGTATTTTCTTTGCCTCATCCAAAAGTACATTTTCATCCTTATACCGTGTAGAAAAATGCGTAAGAATTAATTCTCCAATATTAGCATTTTGTGCTAATTCACTTGCTTCCTTTGCAGTTGAATGATTAGTTTCATAAGCTCTTTCTTTCATGTCATCACCAAAAGTACAATCAAAAACAAGATAATCACATCTTTCAAAGAATTTAGTTAGAGCCTCAGTAGGCCGTGTGTCTCCTGATATTCCAATTTTTTTCCCAATGCGTTTTTCACCAGTGACATCTTCGGGAAGAATGTTGTTCCCATCTATCTCTACTGAATTACCTCTTTGTAATTCATGCCAAGCCTTCCCCTCAGGTATTCCTAGTGCCTTTGCTTTCTCTGGGAAAAATTTTCCAATACGTTCTTTTTCTTGATATCTATATGAAAAAGCTGGAATTCCGTGTTGCGCCTTACACGCCATAACAACATATTCATTTTCTTCGGCAACTTTTTCATCCTGTATCGGAGTGATGATAACAGGAAATGATAACCCAAAGTTTAGAATTTTGATATTTGCTGCAATGAACTCATCAATTCCATCAGGCCCAAATATTTCTACAGGCTCTGTTCTACTTTGCATATTCATTGATTGTAGCAAACCCAATATTCCAATACAGTGATCACCATGAAGGTGTGTCACAAAAATTTTCATTTTTTTATTCCAGGGAAGTCTGCCTTTCAAATAAGAAATCTGTGCACCCTCTCCTGCATCAAACATTAGAATCTCATTATCCCTTACTAAACAGATGCAAGTTAGCCCACGTTTTGTAGTTGGCATAGCAGCAGATGTGCCCAGAAAAACTAATTTTAACATTATAATCACAAAATTGCGTCAGATATTATTTTTCCCACATCAACCTTTGAGGTATTTCTTGGAATTGTGTTTGTACTGATAATTTCTGCCACACCCGCTTTCTTTATTCTACTTTCTGCATTATTCACAAGTAACGCATGTGTACATGCAACAAAAACACGTTTACATTTTTGCTTTTTCAAGAATTGTGTTGATTTGATTATACTACCACCAGTACTTATCATGTCATCCACCAATATCACGTCACGATCTTTTACATTAACCTTGCTGGTTAGAATATTAATTTTTCCCGTTTTTCTATTACGATGCTTCTTTAATGCAATAGATTCAATGTTCATAAGATTTGCAAATTGATTTGCTCTTTGCTCTCCACCTGAATCGGGAGACACAATTAATGGATTTTTGAGTTTTTTCTTTTTGAAAAACTTAACCAATTCAGAAATCGCTGTGATGTTCTCAGCTGGGATTTTGAGTTCTCGTAAGGCTGTCTTACTATGTATATCAACCGTGATTATTTTTTTTGTACCTACAGCCCTAAGCAGCTTTCCTATTACTGAAATTGAAACAACTTCACCTTCTAAAAATTCTCTATCTTGCCTTGCATATCCCATATATGGAATTATGGCATAAATTTTTGACGAATATTTTCTAACTTTAGAAATTACTGAAAGTAAGTGCAACAAATTTGTATCAACTGGCGGATATGTAGATTGAACAACCAATACAATACTATTCCTTGGAATTTTTTTTATTGTAATCTTGCTTTCTCCATCAGGAAACACTCGGTTTCCAGTTTTTACATACACAGCTTTTAATCTACGGGCTATTTTCCTTGCTAGATCCTCAGAAGCATTCCCACCAATTACTGTAAATTTGACCATAAAGTCAACGAATCAGACGCATTCTTAAGTTTTCGATCATGGAATTTTATGTTCAAAAAACTGCTTAGGAAAACCAACATACATTACTATTCGTCAGATTCACCTCTGCCCAAGTCACCAACACCATATTCATCAATTATGGCATTACGCTGTGAATCAAGCTGACCAATTTCCTGCTCTTCTCGTTTTTCATCACCTTGGTAAACCGTTCTAATTGGCCATGGAATTCTAATATCATATTTTTTGAATTCTTCATGCATTATGAGTCGCATATCACTTTTAGTTTTGAACTGTGCCCCATAATCTCTGACATAAACCCACATTGAGAAATCTAGCGACGAATCGTTGAATTTGTCAAACCTTACTACCGGCTGTGTAACATCAACATGGATATCTTTGTCACAACCACAACTTGCTTGATTTGCATCAAGGTATGGACATCTATTTTGTCTTACTAAATGTCTACCTTTCGCATCTACCGTTTCAACCATTGCACGTT
>CAYQPZ010000020.1:0-16020 GCA_964419505.1 uncultured Candidatus Nitrosopelagicus sp.
TGTTCCTCATGAAGATACCGCACATAGAGGTTTATCACAACTTGGTCCTGCATCAAGAAGAGCATGTTTGGCAGCATTTTTGTCAGCGCAGCCAATGATATTGGAACCAATGCTTGCAATAGAAGTTAGGGTTCCAACAGATCTAATTGGTAATGTCTCAAGTGTTCTACAGGGAAAACGAGGAAAAGTACTCGATATGCAACAAAAAGGTTTAACCAGTATTGTAATTGGTGAAGTTCCAGCAGTTGAGACATTTGATATTTCTGAAAAGATGAGAGGTCAGACTGCCGGTAAAGCTATGTGGAATACTCACTTCAAAGCATGGACTCAAGTACCAAAATCAATTGCTGCTACACTAACCGAGGATATACGAAAACGTAAAGGTCTCCCACCAAACCCTCCAGAAGCATCTGAATTCGTAGATAGAGATTAAACCCATGGTTAAAATCCAGACATTTGACGCAGTCACTTTTTGGAAAACCTCATATGCACATCAGCGTGGTAAATTGTTAAAAAAATTAAATATCTCAGATGAACAAATCAAAGAACTTGTTAACAAACCATACGTTGAACTTTCTTCTGCATTACGGTATGAGATAGAAACATGTGGTGTCCAAAAATCTGATCTAATATGACATGAATTGAAATATTTTCTTTTACTACTAGTTTGAATTTCTTAATGTGACCAAAATAAACGACATTTCTTTTAGGAATCCATATTCACCTTTTGACCATGATGAATATTTTGTTGCATTATGCCAGAATTCATTACTATTTTGCACTTCAATCGTATCAGACATAACTATGGTTCATAAAATACGTATAATATCGAACTTGCCTCCAATGGTTTACAAAAATACTCAAAAAAATTGATCCATTAACTAGACAAATTCAATTTAGACTAACGAACAGTCAACATCAAGCAAATAACACAAGTTTTACTCTCATTTACGTCTAAAATAGTATGAAAGCTCGATATGCTGGAAAATGTAGTAGTTGTGGCGATGACATCAAAATAGGCAAAGAAATATCCAAAAATTCAGATGATATTTGGGTTCACAAACATTGTGTTGAAGAATTGATAGATCTGCCTTAAACGATATATTTACAGTATCTAAATACTCAATATGCCAATTAATTTCTTTGAGATGCTTTTATGGACATTTCGAAGAAGTGAAAATGATGTCGTAAATCTGTATGATTCTTTATCGCCCATTATGCAATTATCTACTGACGGTGAAATGCTAAATTTTGGTTATTGGAATAAATTGACATCCACTCCTGTAGAGGCTCAAAACAATCTATGTGATTTTACTGGTAAATTTGCTAATCTTTCAGATGCAAAATCACTGATTGATGTTGGAAGTGGAATTCTAGGACCAGCAAAAAAATGGCATGTAGATTATCCAAATTTAGAAATATTTGCAGTCAACATTAATTATAATCAATTAAAAACATCTGATTCAGGATCAATTGAAAAACTGAATTCTACTTCAAGGTTTATGCCGTTTAACAACAAATCAGTTGATCGAATAATTGCACTAGAATCTGCACAGCACTTTAAACCATTTGAGGATTTTCTCCTCGAGTCGAAAAGAATTCTAAAAGATAATGGGATTCTGCTTTTGGCAATACCAGTTATGAATAAAAACATATCAGCACTCAATGATTTAGGGATTCTCTCTTTTACTTGGTCATCGGAACATTATACAATGGAACTTCTTACGTCGAAAATTCAGGATTCAGGACTCACTATAGTTGAATCACAAAAAATAGGATCATATGTGTATGCTCCTTTAGCAAATTATTACTTTGATCACAGAAAAGAATTACAAGAAAAGATCAAAACAAAATATTCATCAACAACTGAAAAAATTCTATATAGATCATTAAAAAAAATGCATGATTCTTCAGAAAGTGGTTTGATTGATTATGCAATTATAAAATGTAAATAAGTTAGCACTAGTAAAACATCTAGGCACTATCCATATATATCATAAATCGAATTTTTTTATTATTGAAATTACTACTAGGAGGAATTACATTTGTTCTATTATTGACTACAATGGCAACTAGTATTGAGGCTGCAAGTGTTCCAGATTGGGTAAAAAATAACGCAGGCTGGTGGGCAGAAGGTGCCATAGGCGACTCTGATTTTATCACCGGCATTCAATACTTGATTGAAGAAGGAGTGATCACAGTGACATCAACAACTAGGAGCGCCTCAACATCAGATAGTATACCAAATTGGATAAAAAACAATGCAGGTTGGTGGGCTGAGGGGACAATCTCAGAAAATGATTTCCTTAACGGAATACAGTACTTGATAAAGATGGGCATTATGCAAGTAAGTGCGAATGCAGTAAGTGACGACATGTCATCATCATCTCAATACAAATCTTCTAACAATGCAAAAGATTCACAGCAGTCATCTGGAGGTGATTTGGAAAAGATGTTTGCATCTTGTGAAAGTGCAGAAAATGCCAGAGAAGTTCGTGATTGTCAAAAAGCAGTTAAAGACCAATACATGTTAGATCAATACAAATCTAATTCCGATGTCCACCAATTAGGCCCAATTACATATTATTATGTATCAGATTGGCAAGAGGAAACTCGAAAAGGAGTAAAACAATTTAATAATATTGCATACACAGCAACTGGCCAAGCATTATTAAATGTCAAAGTTTTAGCTGAAAATACAGAATCATCAGATAATGTGACAATGATGTGTACCAGTCCAGCCATTTGTAATTACACAGTTTGGGATGGTGGACATAAATGGGTAAATTCTGGTTCTGATTTCACATCAGGTAATGTTGTATTAAAACCAGGTCAAAACAGATTCTTAAACATTCTGTGGGGACCAGCAATAGGTTATGGAAGTTATGAAGATTTTCTCTATGATTCTGGAAATGAGTATTACTTGAGAATTTCTGAACCATTTGGAAAGATGGACATTCCATTGAAATTAGTTGTTGTACCTTGATCCTATTTTTTAGATAATTTTTGCAACATGCCATAAATTATTATGAAAATATAATAAAACAATCAGTTAGACAGTTAGCACTAGTTATATTTATTAGGCATTATCAAAGTTACTAAAAACGTGGTTTATCTTAGGAAAAAGAAAGTTAAGGGTACAGATTATCTTTATCTTGTAAAAAGCGTGTGGGATAAGGAGAGGAAGACATCAAAGCAGATTACTATAAAATATCTTGGAGAGTCTAGAAGTGTTACACGTGATGATATACCAATTGAATTTCGTGATGATCCAAAAATTAATTCATTTTTGTTAGGGAATACACCAAAAGACAGAAAGAGTAGAGAAGGTATAATCAAAGGAATTCAAGCGCAATTGTTCTCTTCTATGACAGAAGGAAACGTGAAAGAAACAATTCGTATTTACAAATTGTTTACCACTAAATCTAATCTTGAAGAGTTCTATGAGAAGATTCTAAATCCAACAATGGAGAAAATTGGAACTATGTGGTCAGAAGGACGTATTTCTATAGCAACAGAGCACGTATCAAGCAATACCGCACAAAGTCTACTCAAAATTATTTCTGATAATCATAAGAGATCTACTCTTGACAAAGGTAAAGTTATCATAACAACACCTGTCGGTGAGGAACATTGTCTATCATGTAATATGATTGAATCATTTCTACTTTCAAAAGGGTTTACCACATTCAATCTTTCACCATCAACCCCCGCAAATTCACTTGTAGAATTTATTAAAAGTATACATCCTACAGCAGTATTAATTTCAATAACATTAGATGATAATATCAAAGCCGGGCAAAGGCTTGCCACAAAAATTCATAATAAGTATAAAAGATTACCAGTTTATGTAGGTGGACAAGCTTTGAACGGAAAAAAATCTAAATTTAACGCTACTATAATTGAACCAAATATATCACTCGAACAAATTCCAAAAATACTAATCAAAGAAACAGAGTAACCGTATATAACAATGCAAAAAACTAACAGATTATTAGAACAGGCATCAGAACTTGTTTCACTAGAAGAATTCGATGAGGCATTTGGGATATATGATAAAATTTTAAAAAAAGAACCAAAAAATATTAGTGCGTTAATTGATAAAGCAGTAACTTTGCAAAGAATTGGAAAAAATTCTCAAGCATTAACATTATTCAATCGTGCATTAAAGATTGAGACAGATAACATTGATGCATTAATTGGAAAAGGCTCTACTCTGCACGCACAAAAAAAATTCTCTGATGCCATCACATGTTATGATTCAATATTACGCATTAATCCAAAGTTTCCAGTAGCTTTAGCATACAAAGGATTGTCATTAGCGGAACAAGGAAAAATTAATGATGCGCTAAAGTTTTTCAAAAAAGCATTAGCAATAGACAAAGATTATGATCTTGCACAGATTAGTAAAGAGAAAGCATTAGAATTACTAAAATCTAAAAAATAGTTACGTCACCTGGAGCTGGTTCTCGACTCTGCTCTTTTTCATGAAATTCAAAAAAATCTTTATGTTCATCCTCCTGATGTTTTCGTAATTCTTCATAATTCATCATCATTTTATGACACAAAAAGCACTTTGGTTTGTCTTCATCTGCGAAAGGTAGTACCATATATGTTCTAGATTGTATTGATTTATAATTTCTTCAGTATGATTTAGTATATGCTTGATAGTTTACTAGGGAGATCCACCGCAATAGATAACGCAATCTCTGGAAAAGAACTGACATTTGATGATGGTATGGAATTAATGAATGATGACAATTTACACGTTTTAGGTGCTGTTGCAGATATAGTTAGGCAAAAAACAATTGGCGATACAGTTTCATTCACTTCATCATATTACATGAATTATACTAATTTATGTGCCGCAAGCTGTCAGATGTGTGCATTTTACAGAAAGGGTGATGAGGATGATGCATATACATTAACTCCAGATCAAATTGAAAAACGTGTTGCATCGGCTAAGCAGTTAGGAGCAACTGAAGTTCATATTGTTGGTGGATTCCATCCAGATTTACAATTAGACTATTATGAACAGATGATGTCAACTATCAAAAAACATCACCCTGATTTGACAATAAAGGCATTTACAGCTGCAGAAATTTTTTACTTGTCTAAACTAACAAAGAATTCTATCAAGGAGATACTGACTCGTCTAAAAGAATCAGGATTAGACACCATGCCAGGTGGAGGTGCAGAACTTTTTCATCCAGAAATAAGGGATAAGATAGTTCGTGGTAAATGTACTGGTCAAGAATGGTTAGACACTATTGAGCAGGCACATGACTTGGGCATTAAAAGTAACGCAACAATGCTTTATGGACATATTGAAAAACCAGAACATGTAATTGACCATCTAATTAAGATTCGTGATTTACAAAAAAAGACAAATGGATTTCTTACATTCATTCCACTAAAATTTAGCTTGGATAATACTGAATTAGAAAAAGAGCATAAAGTAGAGTATGAATGTTCGTCAATTTATGATCTTAAGGTAATTTCTATATCACGTTTAATGCTAGCAAATGTTCTCAATAACATTTCAGTATACTGGGTTGCATATGGTCAAAAATTAGCGCAGGTTGCACTATCTCATGGGGGAAGTGATTTAGTCGGAACTGCATTTTCAGAAGAAATTTATCGTGCTGCAGGTAAACCAACAAATTCGTCACTATTTGAGTTGGCAACATTAGTAAAAGAAATTGGACGAACTCCTGAGCAACGTGATACATATTTTAACACTATTCAGAAGTTTAACTAACTGGCTTTTTTTCAGTTCTTTTGGCACCGCCTTTTTTCTTTTTTCTTGCACCAAAACTAATCAATATTAGTAAGAATCCTATGCCTATCATAATTCCCGCTAGGGTGGTATAATCCTGATTTTCCTGTTCTTCTATGAGAAACGCCGCAATTTCATCATCAGTCATTCCCTCACGACCAACTGGCGATACACTGCCGAATGTTGCGGTTAATACAAAACCAACTACCAGTAGCACAATTCCACCACCAAGAATTTTTTTATCTATTAGCAATATCTGTTACAGTTAAGTTACCATATTTATGAAAAGCGAATTTGACAAGTTATTGAAGGTTTAAAAATTGAAAATTTCGAGCATAAGCATGACAGAATTACCTAATTTTTCAAGTAGAGTGTTTTTAGCTCCGATGGCAGGTGTGAGTGATCCTGCATTGCGTTTGATGTGCAAAAAGATGGGCGCAGGTCTTGTTGTAACGGAGTTAACCAGTGTTAATGCAATAGTGGCAAAACAGAAACAGTTACAATCACAAATGAAGGATATCACAGAATTTATAGAATTTTCAGAAAAAGAAAGACCACTCTCAGTACAATTATTTGGCTCTGATATTATTGCACTAGAAAAGGCTGCAAAAATTGTAGAGCCATTTTTTGATGTTATAGATTACAACATGGGATGTCCTGCACCACATATTACAAAACAGATGGCAGGCGGTGCACTATTACAAAATTCATCACTTACACAGGAAATCTTCAGAACCTTGGTTAATAGTGTCAAACGGCCAATCTCATTAAAAATGAGGATTGGTGTAGATACATCTAACAAATTATTGTTTCAGGATATAGCAAAAATTGCAGAGCGTGAAGGAATTCAAATGGTCACATTGCATCCTAGAACTGTTTCACAAGGATATTCTGGTCATTCAGACTGGGATATGATAAAGAAATTAAAACAAACTGTAAAGATACCAGTGGTAGGCAACGGTGATATCACATCACCGGAGATTGCGAAAAAAATGTTAGATTACACTGGGTGTGATTATGTGATGGTTGGTAGAGGTGCAATGGGAAACCCATTCATCTTTGAGCAGATAAATGACTATCTTGAGTGTGGGAAATACAAAAAATACGGAATTCATGAGAGATTAGATGCATTTGTTCAATACATTGCTGCAACATCAAACTATAACATTAGATTTGTAAACATAAAACAACAGGCAATTCGATTTACGAAAGGTATTGTGGGCGGAAGTGCATTACGCAAACGACTTAGTGCCGCAAACAGTATTGATGAATTAACAGAATTACTTGTTCAAACAATACATGTTTGATTATTTGTATAGGTCAAATTCAGGGCTTCGTTTTTGAGACTTTACTTCACTCATTACAGCCTTTACCACTTCATTATGATTATATGTCAAATGTCTAAGAAATTTTGCTGATACATCAGCACGTTTAGCATCGTCTGCAAACATCATTTCTTCTGAGCCTAACTCATTCATCATTTCTCTACATTCACTACATGGTTCAAAATCTAACAAAAGTTTCATACTGTTATTCTGCGTTGGTATAATAAATATCAGCTTCTATTCAATTGGTTCCAAATCAATTAAAGATCTTCATCATCAATGAATAAGCCTGAATAGTCGTAGATAGAATTGCTATCTTTTATAATTAATTTCATGTATTGACTATGGCAGTTCTGAATATAAGCAGCACGAATAATTGATCTATATCCATTTCTTATCTTCAACATAAAAAATCCTTATAGTTTTTCTGAAATTCGAAGTTCAAAATCGTGAATTAGATTTTCTTCTTTTGCCATTTTAAACAACAGACGAATTGCTTTTTCACCAGATTCTCCCATATCAACAGTCACTTCATTGACGTACATAAGAACAAATTTTTCAATAAGCTCATGAGACTTTCCTCGACTATATTGCATTGCATATTCTAGTGCATCATCTTTATGCTCTAATGCATATTTAATTGATTTTTGAAGATACAGATCAAACCTCTTAATGGTCTCAGCATCAAATTTATTATTCATTACATTAATGCCAAGTGGAACTGGCAATCCATTTGTTTGTTTATTCCACCATTCTCCCACATCAAGAATTTTCTTTACACCTTCATGTTCAAAAGATAACTGTGTTTCATGAATGACCAGTCCAGCATCTACATTACCAGTCTTTACAGCATTTGGTATATCACTAAAATTCATCTCAACGTAATCAAATTTGCCAATCATTAGTTGTAGTAGTAAAAAGGCAGAGGTCATTTTACCTGGAATTGCAATTTTCGAATTTTTCAATTGATCAATAGTCATTGGCTTCATTGCAGTGACTATGGGACCATAACCAATACCAAAACTCCCCCCACTCCGTAAAATAGTATAGTCTGGAATGTAGGCACATGCATGAACTGACACTGCGGTTACATCCAATTCAGGATTTGTTGCCTTTTTGTTTAGATTTTCAATATCCTCGATAACATGTGTCACAACAAAGTCATCAGATCTTACCAAATCAGTGAACATGGCATAAAACATGAATGCATCATCAGAGTCAGGTGTATGTCCTACAGAAATTTTCACGATTTTCTTCTTAAATTTGGTTATAAAAAACATTAGAATTTGTGAATGGAATTAAAATTAAAGCAAAACTTTTCAAAGTAGAGCATTGATTGATAAATATGATTTGTGCAAGTTGTGAAAATCATAAGCATTTTGAGTGTATTGATTGCCAAAATGATCACAAAACTGAACTTTGTAATTGTGATTGCCATCTAACAGAGCATGAGCATTTAGACTAGATGATTCATAATGGAACAAGATATTCATTCCGACGACCAGATTAAAAAAATCCTTGAAATGAAAAATATTGTTGTCGTAGGTATGTCAAGATATAAAGAAAAGGCTGCGCATTTTGTTCCAAAGTATCTATCCGATAAAGGATTTAGTATAACACCTGTTAACCCAACGGCTGATCAAATTTTAGGGAAAAAATGTTTTAAAAAAATTGATGATGTTTCTAGTGATATTGATATAGTTGATATCTTTAGACCATCTGATCAAGTCTTATCTGTAGTTAAAGATGCAATAAAGAAGAGACCTAAGGTTATATGGTTACAAGAAGGAATTCATAATCAAGAAGCTGAGCAACTTGCAATTGATGCAGGAATTGATGTTGTATTTAACAGATGTATGCTAGCAGAACATAAAAGACTAATGTAGAAATGGCTGAATCTGGTTTTAAATTATTTTACAATGATTTAAGAAATTTAATTGAGAAATATGAAAATCACACTATCATCAAATTAGAGCATGATCTTGAACATGATATAGTAAAGATTTTTGGTGAAAAAATAGATTCTGTGGTTAGGGCTAAGATGGGTGTAGATGATGCAATAGAACTGGCATATACTACAGCAGAACATCACCCATATTGGGCAATTCTTTATAATTGTCTGGAAATGTCAAAGACAGTTTTAGAGAAATGGGATGGGTGTATATCAAAAGAAGATCTTGATGAGATGAAATGGCATTTGAAAGAAATTGAAAATAACTGTATAAATCTTGAAAACCATTCAAAAGAAAATAACGAATCACAAGTCAGAGATAAATAACATCTAAGGTATTTTTTAACATTGACAATTAAAATTGGAATTATAGGAAAAACAAATACTGGGAAAACAACTTTTTTTAATTCCGCAACACTGTCATCTTCAGAGATTTCTACATATCCATTTACAACAAAAAAACCAGAGGCTGGAACAGGTCATGCTATTACACTTTGTGTGCACATGGAATTTAATGTCAAAGACGAACCAAACAACTCTAGATGCATTAATGGTTGGAGATACATTCCAATTGAATTAATTGATTTACCTGGATTAATCAAGGATGCATGGAAGGGAAAGGGGTTGGGAAATCAGTTTCTTTCCATCGCTGCACAATCAGACGCATTATTACATGTGGTAGATTGCTCCGGAAGCATTGATGCAACTGGAAAGATTACTGAACCTGGAAATGGTGATCCAGTATCTGATTTTGCAGATATCGAAGAAGAACTAGTAATGTGGTATCAAAAAATTCTAGAAGGCAATCGTGATAAAATGTCAAAGAATCTAAAAACTGGCATAGACCTAATTGATGCATTTACTGAACTCTATATGGGAATAGGTGTAAAAAAGAATCATGTCAAGCAAGCATTAAAAATCACCAACCTTGAAGAAAAAGATTTTGATGATTTTGATTCACGTGATACAAAAGAGTTCGCAAAAATTTTACGACAGATTTCTAAACCAACATTAATTGTGGCTAATAAAATCGACATATCAGGAGCAGCTAAAAACTTCAATCGTTTACGGGAGCGCTATAATGAAGTTATTACAGTACCTGCAAGCGCTGATAGTGAATTAACTTTGAGGAGAGCAGAACAACAAGAATTGATCAAGTATTCTCCTGGCTCTGAGCAGTTTGAAATCATTCACAGTGAAAAATTAAATGAAAAGCAAAGTAACGCACTAGATTTTATTAAAAAAGACATTATGGGTGAGTATATGCGTACAGGAGTGCAATTTGCAATTAACATCACAGTCTTTAAACTACTAAAAATGAATGCAGTGTATCCAGTTGCTAATGAGGAGACATTAACAGACAAAAAAGGGAGAATACTGCCAGACCTAATTCTGCTTAAGGATGGTGCAACAGTCAAGGATTTAGCAAATGAAATTCATACAACACTTTCTAAAGGTCTACTTTACGCAAAAGATTTACGATATAATTTGAGACTTCCAACACACTATCAATTATTAGACCGTGATGTTATTTCACTTGTAAGTGCAACTAAGAAACCAACAAACTAAAAATTATTATAATAATGAAATCTGTAAATTTTGCAATACTTGGTGAACAATCTATTGCTAATGAGTTTGGTAAAAAGGGAACTGTCACTGATTTGACGCTATATGATAGAAAAGAATCTGATATAATTCGTACATGGATTGCCCCAAATGGATTCCCCGAAAAAATTCAACCATTATTTCAGGCAATATACATTGCTGAATATGTTATATTCTATGTTGCATCATTAGACAAATTCACTGGTGAACAAATAATTGCACTAGATGCGTTAGGAAAAAAGGAAGGAATACTAAGCCACTCATATGACGTTGATGAAACGAGACTTAACACTATGATAAAAGGAACTGTTCTAGAACATTACAAAAAAGTAGATTCACCAAACATCAAAGAAGAAATTTCAAAATTTCCTGTTATTTCCAAAGATGGTTCAGCACGAATTGTTATTGATCATTGTTTTGATGTTAAAGGAGTTGGAACAGTTGCATTAGGTAAGGTCATATCGGGAAAGATATCCCAATATGACAAATTATTTCATCTACCATCAAAAACTGAAGTTTTAGTGAAATCTATACAAATGCATGATGATGATGTGAAAGAATCAGTATCGCCAGCACGTGTAGGCCTATCATTAAAAAACATCAAACCTGAAGACGTTTCACGGGGTGATATTTTGTCTGCAGATGAATCTCTAAAAATTGTAAATGAATTGTCGCTGGATTTTAAGCAAAATCAGTTTTACAAAAATAACATATCAGAAAATGAAATGTGTCTTGTTTCTGTTGGAATGCAAATAAAGGCGGGAAAATTCCAATCTGTATCGCCAGTTAGACTTACACTTGATAAACCAATTGCAATACTGCCACATGATGTTTGTGTACTATTAAAACCAGAATCCCAATCGGTTAGAATTATCGGAAGTGGGAAAATTCAATGACACCTGCTCGCTCATGTCCTATCTGTCCTGATTGCGGTTCAAAAAAATTCCAAAAATTACAATCAAAGCAAACACGTGTTCAATGTGTTAAATGTCATAAAATTTTAGAAATCTAATTTATCTACTAAGGCATTCTGAGAGATCTTCATGAAATTTGCTTTTTTGATAATCATTTAATGTGTCATCTTTATGCTCAAGTGCAAATTTTTCCATCTGTTCACACGTCCAATCATCCCAAATACGTGGGTTTGTTACTGTCTTTTCAAAGAGATTAATTCCAACTATACTTACTGGAACAACAATAGCAAATGTTGCAATAATGAGAATTTTTAGAAATTTTGGATTTTCAGTAATCATGTAGTATAACTTTACTTTACCCAGATAGGAATATTACGTTTTGTATATTTCAAAATACGTTTTTTCGTCATTTTAATGTAATATTGTAAATTAAAACCACTTTTCCAACGTCTGGCTCTTTTTTTCTATGCTTTTTTTGAGCCTATTTAGGGATGAATTGACCCTGTCACGCGAAAAACTTCTTTCATTTGACATGTAATTGGTTATATCGTCATATCTCACTTCATCAAATTCAATTTTGTCTATATTGGCAACTTCCGGTTCTAGAAAGATCTTTCTTATTGCATTGTAATCAATTGTTTGTAACTGTTCTTGAATTTGTCCAATCTCTTCTAATTTTCCATGTTCTTTTATCATTTTAATTGCAGTTTTTGGACCAACCCTTTCAAATCCATCAGGATTAAAATCCGTCCCAATTAATATTCCGACATCAACTAACTGTTCACGTGTTATTTCAAGTGCCTCCAAATTTTTCTTATAATCAATGATTTCAGGTTCAATCTCGATGTAAGTATTTCTATTTGGTAATTTTCTACGTCCACTGTTTGTAAAATTCCGAACTAGTTTTTTTGCACCAAATAATATAGAATCAAAATCTTGACTCGCTGCAATGTCAGCACGTCCAGTCGTTGTCAAAAATGCGGCTGTTGCTTCACCTTCAGATGGTGCTTGTATATATGGTATACCAAATAATTCCAATAGATGTTTTGAGTCTTCAACCATTCCATCTCTCATAGATGTAGTTTGTTGAGCAAACTTTCGTGCATCATCCATCTTGCCTTCAGATACAGCTCTTTCATATTTTATAGTGGCTTCCTTTTTGATCTGTTTTCTATGTTGAATCTCCGCTGATTTTAGTGATGGAGGTTTACCATCAAACACATAAACAGGTTTTATTCCAAGTGATAGAAAATTGATATTTCTGTAGAATAATCCTGTGATATGACTAGTCACATGACCATGTGCATCAGTAAGATGTAATCCCTCTGGACCACGAATTATTGCAAGAAACTGGTAAATTGCGTTATAGGCATCAATTGCCACAATTTTATTTGTAAATGATTCTAGTTTTGTTTTATCTCGAATCAAGAGTGGTTTTAGGTCTAATCCCATACATTTGTTAGAATGTTGATGGTTTTTTTTGTTTACTGTATTAATCGATTCACTATTTTAGGACATAATACAAAATTACTTGTCGGGATAGCCAAGCCTGGTCCAAGGCGGACGCCTCGAAATCTCATTACAGGATAGCGTCTGTGCATCGCACGCGGGGGTTCGAATCCCTCTCCCGGCGCCTTATTTTATACCTTAAAAATACAGTTTTAGACCATAAAAATAAGGTTTTAGACCATAAAAACAAGGTTTTAGACCATAAAAACAAGGTTTTAGACCAATAAAATAGTAAATTAGTAAATAATAGACAATGATCCCACTGGTCTGAGAGACACAAAAATGCCTCCAGACAACATTTCCACAAAACTGGTCATGCCATATACGTGGGAATTATACTATGGCATTCTTTCATTTAACACTGATCATTGATTGATTCTAGGTCTGTATTTCAGCCTTGATTTTTTCTTTCTTCATCCACAAGGTTTTGTTCTTATGATCAATCAGATGTATTCCCATGTTTGAGATTCTATCTCTTATCGTATCAGCTTCATCAAATTGTTTGTTTTTTCTGTAATCTTCCCTTTTCTGAATTAATTCAAACACAGATTCTATCTCATCATCTGTCGCTTTAATCACACTCAGACCTAACACATCAAGCATATATTCCAAAACTGGCATTATGAACTCGCCCATTTTTTTTGTAATTTTTTCATCTGCCGCAAGTCCATTGATAAATTTTATCATGTTAAAGAATTCTGTAAGAGCCAGTGATGTATTGAAGTCGTTTTCCAACGCATTGTCAAATCTTTGCTTTGAATCTGAAACTGATCCTTCAACATCTTCTGATTCACTTATGTTATCTGCTAACCGTAATTCATAGTAGCATGTTTCTAACTGTCTCCATTTGATCAGGTTCTCTTTTAGAAGTTCTTCAGTATAATCAATTGGTTTCGAATAATGCCCTGAAAGGCAAAACAATCTGATAATATTTGGTCCCCAATATTCCAGCACATGACTTACAGTTTTTACATTTCCAATGGATTTTGACATTTTTTCACCATTGATGGTAATCATGCCAGCATGCATCCAAATTTTTGCAAAAGGTTTACCAGTAAATGACTCTGACTGTGCAATTTCGTTTTCATGGTGAGGAAATATTAGATCACGTCCACCACCATGTATTTCAAAATCCTCCCCAAGATACTTGATACTCATTGCTGAACATTCAATATGCCATCCAGGCCTTCCATTTCCCCATGGGCTTTCCCATGATGGATCAGAATCAGAAAACTTCCATAAAGCAAAGTCTAGTGGATTTTCCTTAGATTCATCTATCTCTATCCTTGCACCACTTTCTAAATCTTCAACTCTCTTTTTTGATAATTTTCCATAGTCTGTAAACTTTGAGACTCTAAAGTATACACCATTTTTTGAAACATAAGCCATGTTTTTTTCTATTAATATTGATACTAGGTTAAGCATTTCTGGTATATGTTCGGTCGCCTTTGGATGTTCAGTCGCTCTTTTGATGTTTAGTCTATCAAAATCATCAAAATAACCTTCGATGTATTTTTTGCTTATACTTTCACAGGAACTTTCAGCGTCATTTGCTTTTTTTATTATTTTGTCGTCAACATCTGTAAAATTTTGAATAAAATCAACTTTGATACCTTTAGATTCAATGAACCGTCGTAAGACATCAAAAACTATAATTGTTCTTGCATGCCCGATGTGAGAATCGTCATAAACTGTGACACCACAAAGGTAGATTCTAACTTTATCTTGAAATTCTAGATATTTTTCTGAGTTGGATAATGTGTCAAAAATTTTAATTGTTCCCATATTCTTATCTAAAGAATCTCAGCTGTTATCCGTTTATGTTCGCTTTTTTTGTATAATTGGTAGATTTTATCCACCGTTTCTGAAGCAATTTGTGTCTTGGATGATGTCTCATCGACTGTAAGATGTTTATCATTTACACAATATAGAATCGCATCAATTTCTTCATATGATGCACCAATCTCAGACTCTGCAATATGATTTGGCCAAAGATTAGGACTACTCTTTTTTGAAATAATATGTTCTGGAATTCCTAAGAAGCTTGCCAATTCACGTACCTGTGTCTTATAGAGTGATGCGATAGGTAAAACATCTGCAGCACCGTCACCAAATTTTGTAAAATATCCTATAAGATATTCACTTTTATCACTAGAACCTAAGACTGACAGATTTTTCGAATTTGCGTAATAGTATAGAATATTCTTTCTTATTCTCGCTCTGAGATTTCCTAGTGCTCTATCTTCTGGTTCTAAAACTTTGTAGTATTCTTTGTGTATCTGATTAATATCAATCAATTTATAATTTAGATTTAGACTATCAACAATCTTTAGAGCATCATTAGTTTCATCTTCTGGGGAAATTTTTGAATCTGGCATTATTATTGCAGTTGTACTTTCTTTAATCACTCCAGCACACAAGTAAGCAATGACTGCAGAATCTATACCGCCACTGAGACCAAAAATTAGACCTTTCGAGTCAATCTGTGTGATTTTTTCTTTTATTGAATCCTGTATTCTTTTAGAAATTGAACTATAGTCTAGGTTTGCTATCTCATCTAGGATTTGTTGATTCACAGATGATGTTTATACTATTATCATAAAAACTGTATTAATCGACATCTAGATAAATTCCGTCATCACGAATATCCACTTCGTATTTTTTTAGTTTAACACCTTTAAGGTAATCCATTAACTCACCTGTTTTGATGTTGTAGTGCCAAAAGTGTAGAGGACATTCAACAATATCACCCTCAAGTTTTCCTTCTGGTGCAATAGAGCCATCTTGATGGACGCATATACCATCTAATGCATGAAAACCATCTTGATTAAAGACTGCGATTTTTTTCCCATTCACTTCAAACTCCATACTCTTACCAGGTGCAATGTCATTTTTTTGTGCAACTTTTGTCCAAGCCATATTGATGTTTTAGAAAAT
>CAYQPZ010000021.1:0-15908 GCA_964419505.1 uncultured Candidatus Nitrosopelagicus sp.
CAGTTTCAAAGGCACAGAAACTATTATCACTTTATTCAATAGAAAAAATAGAAGAGTTTGCTAAAATTGATACTGGAAGGAAAATTCGAAATGGTGTACCCGAAGTAATATTTGCAGAAAAAAAACAGTTATCTGAAATAAAAAAAATAATTGTAAAAGTTTTAACAAAGACAGATTTAGTTCTAGTTTCACGAATACAAAAAAATCATTTTGAAAAGATAATTCAGTATTGTAAAAATAAGAAATTAAAAATCAGAAAAGGAAAAAATACCAGAACGTTATTGATACACCAAAAAGTAATTAAAAAAACAAATGGTAAAATAGGAATTATAACTGCTGGTACATCTGATATTTCAGTAGCAGAAGAAGCAAGACTGATGTGTGAAGCAATGAATTGTGAGTGTATAACAAGTTATGATATTGGAATTGCTGGACTGCACAGGACGTTCCCAGTTTTAAAAGAATTCATCAAATCTGAGGTTAATGTTATAATTGTGGCAGCTGGAATGGAAGGTGCATTAGCATCTGTAGTATCATCCACTGTTAATATTCCTGTTATTGGTGTTCCAACTTCTGTTGGATATGGGTATGGTGAAAAAGGCGTTGCAGCATTAGCATCAATGTTACAAAGTTGTTCATTAGGACTTTCAGTTGTTAACATAGACAACGGAATAGGAGCAGGTGCTATCGCTTCAAAAATTGCCAATCTAATATCAAAAAATAATTTTAAGAAAAAATCCTAGTCGTGTTTTCTCGCAAACGATATATATCATATCACAAGGTGAGAATAACGTTGTCTGGAAAAAGAATTGTTCTTACAGCAGATAGAAGTTTAATGACTAATTATAGAGGTAATTTCCTCTATGGTTTTATTGCATGTGGTCCTTACGAAGTTTTACCAGAATGGGTTTTTGATAAAGTGTTTTGTCCAGCAGTTGAAACTGACCCTATAACTGGAGAAGCTAAAGTAGCTCAAGTTGGTCTTAGACGAATTGAAGCAGCACTGCATCAAGGTTACAAAAAAGACGAAGTTTTTGTCGCAAATCCTGAACATTTGAAAAAATCTATTGGGCCTGATACAAAAGTTGTTGGAATAAATGTAATGGATCCACTTGGTATGGCACCTGTTACGACTACAATGGCTCCTGAGAAGTTATCATATGTTGCAATGAAGTTTAAGAGAATGTGTGCTGATATAATTCAATTAAAGAAAAAATATGATTTCAAGGTTGCTGTTGGTGGTAATGGTGCATGGGAATTAGCAAAATCTGATAGGATGAAGGTTCATGGAATTGATACTGTTGTTGTTGGTGAAGCAGACGAACTGGCATTAGATTTATTCGGCGATTTGGAAAGGGGTGATGCACCAGAATTGATGCATTGCTTTGTAAAAAATATTCAGAATATTCCGGAAATTACTGGTCCAACTGTTAACTCTTTGATTGAAGCTATGAGAGGATGTGGTAGAGGGTGTGATTTCTGTGATGTAAATAAACGTTCGAAAAAAGATCTTCCATTAGATAGATTACAAAGAGAGGCAAAAATGAATCTTGATTATGGATTTGATTCTGTATGGCTGCATTCAGATGAAATGTTGTTATATGGATGTGACAATAGGGACTTTCAGCCTAACTATGATGCTATCATGGAGTTATGGAAAGGACTGAAGAATCTAGGTGCTAACTTTATTGGAACAACACACATGACATTTTCTGCAATAGCTGCAGATCCAAAACTTCTTCATGATATGTCAGAAGTAAATGAGATGCATGGTAATGGTAGATGGCTTTCAACTAATTTAGGAATTGAAACGGTGGCACCAAGTATGGTTAAAAAACATCTAGGTGTAAAAACAAAACCATTTGCCAATGAAGAGTGGGGTTGGGTCGTGAGAGAAGGTGCTAGGATAATGAATGAGAATCACTGGTTCCCAGCAGCAACAATCATCATTGGTTGGCCTGATGAAACTCCTGATGAGACTCAGTATACAATTGACATGATGGGTGACTTTAGAGCAACTAACTTTAGAGGATTAGTTGCACCACTACTTTATCAAGATTTCAGTGAAAAAAATTCTATGCATTTTGGAAATCTTAATGAGGCACAATTTACATTATTTTGGAAATGTTGGGAGAATAATCTACGTGTAATTAATGATATAATTCCAATCATTCTCAGAAATAAAACATATGGACCACCAATGAAGATATTCATGTATGGTATTCTAAAGGCTGGAACATGGGCAATTATGAGATATTTGAGAGGACTTTGTAAGGATTTGTTCAATGGTAGATTACCAGAAGATATTGTTGAAAGATATGCTAGAAGTAGATCTGTCGCTGCACCAAACTATACAAAATAATTACATTTGTTCTATTGCTTTATCTGCAATAGTATTACGTGTTGGAGTTATAACAATAAAGTAACTTTTATCTGCACGCTCTATCGCTTCTACTTTTTTTATTGTTTTTGTTGTAATATCAAACTCATGTATTCCTGGTTCAAGTTCACCTTTTGTGTATAACATGAGATATGTATCACCGCCAGTTTGGCCTAATGGAATAAATGAACAAACAAAACCTTTGTAATAATTTATTGGCATAAAATTTTTCATTGGTGGTGCAGCTGAAGCAAGAAAAAGTAACATGTCTTCTATAGAACTAAATTCTTCATACTCTACATTCATAGTTTGATGAAATCCTCTGAATATAATAAGTTAGAGTTTATTTTCTTCTGTTCTTAATAGCAATAATTACTGCTGCTGGTGCTACAAAGTACATTCCGATGTTAAGTAGTATTACACCAATACCATATCCTAACATTTCCTGTTCGGTGTCAATGTCAACATAGTTTAGAATTGCAAGTGATGTCAAAAGTGGTGTTAGTGTAACTTTTACTGCCTCTTTGAACACTGGATTCTCTCTTTCATAATCAGCAATCACTGGACTAAATGAATAATAGAATTGGTTGAATCCTGTCATAAATGCAGTTCCTGACTCAGTTGCCATTATCTTACCATCTCTAATCTCTCTTAGGAATTGTACCTGTGGTGCCATTTCACTGCCATATGCTGCAGTTGCTATGAGACAACCACCACCTTTTTCTTCAACTACACATTTTCCATCTTCAAGAACAGTTCCTGCACCACACATTGGCTCTGGTTCTGGTTCTGGTTCTGGTTCAGCAATCATTACTGGTTCTGGTTCTTCAATTACTGGTTCTTCAATTACTGGTTCTTCAATTACTGGTTCTTCAATTACTGGTTCTGGTTCAGTTGTTGCACTGCCACCAGCAGTAAATGTAAAGACTGCTTCTCCTTTCTGAGCTCCATATTGTGCCTTTATGGTATATTCTCCAGAAGTTTTCCATAATGGACCTCCAGCAGTCATTGAATGTGAGTACTCATTATTTGAATTCAAGGTAAGTTGGGCTAGACCGACAATAGTAGATCCGTCAGCACTGATGATTCTAAGAATGACTGGTGTTACTTCTTTAGCTAACGATGAATCTCTGACTTTGCCAGAAATATTTATCTCTGAACCATCTGCATATCCTGGAAGATTGGTTTCTACTGATAATGGAACTTCCTGACTTCCTTCTGCTGCAAATGCACCGGTCACACCATATGAGAGAATACATGCCGTTAACAGAAAAATTGATGCGAAACCAGCAATCTTCATGTAACTAAGGCATTTTCAGTGGTATTTATTAATTATTGATAAAAAATTTGACAAAAAATGAATAAATTTTGTTGTTTGAGATTTTCTGCAAAGTTTAGATAAAAATACAGGTTAAACATAGAACAAAAATGGGAAAAGCAGCAAAATTTCTAGTGGTTATTGGGGGATTGATTGGAATTGGTGCTGCAGTGTTGTTTGCGGGCTCACAGGCAATTACATCAGATATTATAATACAAGAAGGACAGATTGATGGTATTAATAAAATAGAGATAGAGGTTGACTTAGATCCAGAAATTAATTCAGAAGGAGTTTTTGTGGTTCAAACAATGGAAGGAATTGAGATTTCACTTTCGGTCATGATTTTAGATCCTTATGAAAATAAAATTATAACAAATTCTGTCGTCACAAATTCATTTGAAGGCTATTTTGACATTACAGAAGCTGGAATACATACATTAGTGATAGAAACAACCGATGAAACGCAGGTGAATGTTGTTGGGGGAATTGGTCATGTTCCTGATGCATTGGCATATTCAATTTCCATGATAGGATTCGCTATGTTGCTTATCGGTATGATAGGAGTGATAATAGTGGGTATTATTCTAATTAGACAAAGAAAGCAAAATAGAGTTAGTTAAGAAACGAATCCATTTTGGCAAGACCGTCTTCCACATTTTTATAATCATGGTTGGATTGCATGATTTCGGTCAATTTTTCGGAATCTACGGAATATGTAATATCATCTACCTGACCAGATTGATTGACAAAATCATGCTTTACCAAATATGATAGTTTTGCATCTAGATCTTTAGGCGTAATTCCAAATTTTTCTGATAGGACAGAACAATGTTTTGACTCATTCTCCATCTCAGCCAAAATTTCTGAAATTTCAGTATCAAAGATAATATCAAGAACTTTCTCTGGTGAAAAATCAGAATTTTCCATATTTAGATGAAAAAATCCAGATTTATAATATTATCTTAAAAAAATACATGAAATTAACATTTTTTCAGCATGGTTTTTAATGGGGTAACAGAAAGTTTTGCTTACTTGAGTAGTCAATATGAAAATCTGATTCGAATTTTAGGAAATGATATTCCTGGTGAGAACAAGACGTTAATTGGTCTAACTCAGATTCGTGGTATTGGTTACATGTTTGCAAATTCAATGCTACAAATTTTAAAAATTAATCCAGATTCAAGAATTGGAACATTATCTGCAGATCAAGTTTCTTCAATTGAAAAGATGATCCAAGATCCTAAATCACAGAATTTCCCAACTTGGTTTTTGAATCGTCAAAAAGATATTGAAACCGGTGATGACATGCATCTTGTAACATCTGATATTGCATTCAATCTAAGAAATGACGTAGAAAGAGAGAAAGGAGTGTTTAGTTGGAGAGGCTATCGACACATGTATGGACTAAAAGTTAGAGGTCAAAGAACAAGATGTACTGGTAGAAAAGGTGGTGCAGTAGGTGTTGCAAAAGGGGGTAAAGTACTACCAGCAAGAGGTGGTGCAGGAGCACCAGCGGCAGATGCAGCAGCACCAGCGGCAGATGCAGCAGCACCAGCGGCAGATGCAGCAGCACCAGCAAAAGATGCAGCAGCACCAGCAAAAGATGCACCAACACCAGAAAAGAAAGAGTAGATAAAAAATGGGAGACACAAAAAATTTTAGAAGGAACTGGAAGAAACCAAAACGTCCTTTAAATTTTGATTTAAAGATGGAAGAGCTTAAAATTTTAGGTACATTTGGTTTGAAAACAAAACGTGAGTTATGGAAAGCTAGAACTGAGTTATCCCGGGTTAGAAATCAGGCTCGTTCTCTTCTTGCATTAAGGCAAGAAGTTCGGGAAAAGGAAGAACCAATTTTGATGAATTCCTTATCTAGAATTGGTCTAGTTGAGCAAAATGCAACATTAGATGATGTATTGAATTTAGAGATTAATGATTTACTTTCTCGTAGATTACAGACTATTATTATGAAGAAATTCTACTTTAAAACCCCATACCAAGCACGACAGGCAATATCACATGGCCATGTAATGATTGGTGATAGAATTGTGAATATACCATCATATGTTGTCAAAGTTGATGAGGAGAACAAAGTAAAATTAACGTCAGAGTCAATTTTTAATAAAATCTTATCAAAGCCAGAAACTGATTTGGGTAGTCCTGAAACGGAAAATATAGAGATTCCAGCAGAATCTGTCACTGAAGAAAAATCTGTCACTGAAGAAAAACCTGTCACTGAAGAGAAGCCCTCTACAGAATAATTATCCGTTAAGCTTATCTTCATATGTCAGACTAGTTGAAGTTAGAAGATGTGTTCTATAATTGGCTACTATGGAAAGAATTTAGCTGCCCCGATTCTTGTAAAAGGTTTAGAGAAAATGGAGTATCGTGGATATGATAGCGTGGGTGTAGCTACAAAATCAGAAAATGAAATTCTAGTAAAAAAAGGAGTAGGCAAAGTAATTCAAGTAAATAATGCAATCCACTTAGATGATCTACCTGGCATAACTGGCATTGGTCACACTAGATGGGCTACGCATGGTAAAGTGACTGATATCAATGCACATCCACATTCAAGTAATTCTGGAAAAATTGCAATTGTTCATAATGGAATAATTGAAAATTTTCAAGAATTAAAGGACGGTTTGATCTCCGATGGCTATAATTTTCAAAGTGACACAGATACTGAAATCATTGCAAATTTGATTCAAAAAAACTTTGAAAAAACCTCTGACATAAAGCAGACAATTATAGATACTGTATCCAATCTCAAGGGACACTATGCTTTTGTAGTAATTTTTGATGATGGAACACTTGCTGCTGCCAGATTTCATGAGCCACTAATAGTTGGGATTGGAAAAAATAGTCATTATCTTTCAAGTGACGTGCTTGGATTTATCGAACGTACAGATGATGCAATATACATTGACAACAAGGATTTTGTTATAGTAAATGATGCTGGACTAGAAATTTATAATTTTGATGGAATGCAAGTTAAACGTCAGATTACAAAAGTATCAAAGGAATTTGCAGATGTCTACAAGGGTGATTATGCTCACTTTACACTAAAAGAAATTTCAGAACAACCAGATACCATCATACGTGCAGGAAGTGATGAACAAATAGACGAGATGGTAAAGCAGATCAGAGATTCGACAACATTGTACATAACAGGAAGTGGTACTAGCTATAACTCGTCTAGGATTTCAAAATATCTAATGTCAAAACACGCTAAATTGAAGATAGAACCAATAATTTCAAGTGAATTACAATTTGCACCTGACAGTATAGAGAAGGATTCTACTTTGATAGCAATATCACAGAGTGGTGAAAGCGCAGATGTGTTGGAAGCAGTAAGTATCGCAAAGCAATCAAATGCAAAAATTTTATCTATTGTCAACCATCTAAACTCATCACTATCACAGGAATCTGATGTTGTCATTGGACTAAACTGTGGTCCAGAAATTGGGGTTGCAGCTACGAAAAGCTTCACATCACAACTTGCTATACTTTACAAAATTACCAACAAACTTTGTGATGGATGCATGAAACTTGATTGGGATAATGTGTCAAAATCAATATCTGAGACTCTTGAAAATCATTCTAAAATAGAAAAACTTGCAAAAATATTGAAGGATGTATCAGACATTTACGTTCTTGGAAGGGGAATACATTTTCCAATAGCAAAAGAGGCTGCACTAAAACTAAAAGAACTAACATACATTCATGCAGAGGGAATTCCTGCTGGAGAATTAAAGCACGGTCCACTTGCTCTGATGGATGAAAATGTATTTGTAATAATCATAAACCCTGACGACTCGACGTATACTGATACCCTAAACAGTGCGAGTGAGATAAAGGCCAGAGGAGCCAAGATTATTGGAATATCTGATAAGAATAGTGATATCTATGATTATTGGATTGAAGTTCCAAAAATTGAAGAAGTGTTCTATCCGTTAATTGAAATCATACCTATTCAGTTATTGGCATATTATGCTGCATTAGAAAAAAATACAGATCCTGATTATCCACGGAATCTTGCAAAATCAGTCACTGTAAAGTAGAAACCCTTTGATATTCTTTTTCGATTAATTCTAGAAGACGTTCAGATGATCTTCCAGTCTTAAGAACTGACGCAATCAAACTTCCACCCGCTCCAGCTCCTTCTTTCACAAAGCCTTCGGAATAAGATCTTAGACCATAAAACTGTGAGTCACTTAGCATAGGATTAATTGCGAGTACAGCAATATCATCAATCTGTTTTACAGTTTCTAGGAATAATGCCTCTTTATCGTCAATGATGTATGAAGTACATCCTATTGCAGTATTATTTTTTTCATAACCAACTTTTTTTGCAAAAGCCAGAACTGCAGTCATTTGAGTTCCACCAGCTAAAATTACACGACAGTTTTTTGATGCTTCTGATAACATTCCTGTACATACTGGAATCATTGGGTCACCTAACTCTGCAACAATCTCAAAGGTATCATCTGATTTTTTACGTTTTAATGCAGAAGATACTACATTATTTTTTATCTCAATTGGGTTCTTTGGCATACTAGAACTCACACTTGCCTCAATTCCCAGTCCCCTGAGTGTGGCTAATGCAGTAGTGGTACCACCTGGGATACTTTCACCAATTACAAGGCAATCAGTTGCCTTGGAGATTGATTTTCCAATGATTTTACCAAATTCTACTGCATTATGAACATCATCCAACGTTAATGCTGATGATTCAGAGATATTTTTTCCAATAGGGAGCTCTGAATCAAATGATGGTACATCTGGTGATATCTTACTACCTGCGTTTATCACAAAATGAGGAATCTTTGATGTGTTAAGAGCGACCTTTGTCAATAAAGCAGGAGTTGGTTTCCCATCCGGTGACATTGGTATGGAATCAATACATTTGCATTTTCCATAGCTTAGATATTCTGCATCAGCAGGTGATGTAAATTTCAAAAATTCCTTATCTGCACCTGCAATAGTAATTCCTGGAATCTCACAAGTTTCCGTATATGAGATTACTAGTGAAAAGGTGAAACGCTTCCTTTCTAATGATTTTATGAAGTTTTCTGCATTCTGCTTATTCCCATAACATGTTATTGACAACTTAACCACCCATTCTCATGACAAAATCATCTTCAGAAATTTTCTGCATTACTGGATTTGTCATCTTTTCATTTCCAATAGTTGAGGTTTGAGCAGAGCCATAATCATGTCCTGGATACATTATCAATCCATCATCCAAGTTTGAAATTACATCAAACAGACTGTGGTATAATTCTCTTGAACTTCCCCCCGGAAGATCAATTCTTCCACAATTTCCTACAAATAATGTATCACCAGAGAATATTTTTCCATCACCAACAAGACAGATACTATCTTTCGAATGACCTGGTGTATGATATACAACTAGTTCAGAGCATCCAAACTTTATCGAGTCGCCATCTTTGACGGTCATATCATTTTGTAAAGTTGATGCTTCATGCTGTACAATTCTAGTGCTTATTTCAGCTGCTAGTTCCTCATTACCTCTGGTATGATCGTCATGCCAATGTGTATTGACAATATACTTTGGATTGAGATTTTGCTCCTCAACTATCTGAATTATTTTATCCAAATCCCAAGACGGATCAATAATAATTGCCTCGTGAGTAGACTCGTCCTCAACAATATATGAAAAATTCTGCATCGGTCCTACTGCAACTTGATAGACTTTCATAGAATACCATCTTCTGCCTCTGGAGGTATTCCAATCTTTTCAACAAATATCTCACCTGTGAGATCTTTTCTTTTAGGAATTCCTTGTTTCATTTTATGAAATGTCACAGTCATGTCACATTTGGTAAAGATATTTGCAGTGTCACCTGTCTGAGGATCTAATCCTGAGGGAACGTCAACCGCAAATTTGTAGCACTCGGTTTCATTGATATAATTTATGGCAGATGCATATGGCTCTCTTATCTCTCCTGTTATGCCTGTACCTAAGATGGCATCAACTAGAATATCAGGTTTAAAATCAAAATCAATGGAACTATTACTCATTAATTTTACTGAAGGTATTTTTTCTAAAATTGACCAATTCCAATTACTTTCTTCAGTCTTGATTTTATCCGGTGTGCCGAGAAGCATCACTGTTACCTTTGCACCGTGCCCAGCTAGATGTCTTGCCATCACCAAACCATCACCGCCATTATTTCCAAGTCCAGCAAAGACCAGAATTCTTTTTCCTTCTACACTTCCAAATTTTTCAACTAATCGTCTAACTGCTGCGGCTCCAGCATTTTCCATCATGAATTTTTTCAAGAAGCCCATCTCATGGCCCTTGTTTTCAATCTTATACATATCATCTACAGATATTTCCATGATTTACAAAAAAATATCCAAAATAAGAGCTTTGGCAAACGACTTTAACTGAGAAATCTTGAATCATTCTATGACGATTAAAAATGTAAAGTCATCTTTGCCTCTTATATCAAAAAATCTTGAAAAAACAAATGCAAAACGAGAATTTTTGATTAAGAATAACCGTGAGACGGTAATACTTTGTAGCCAGGCAATTATTTCAATACACAAAAATGATTTGAATACTGCGAAGAAAAAAATTGCAAAAGCAAAATCTGAATTAACCAAACTAAAACAAAAGACAAGTGGTGACTTGGTTCGATATATTATTACACCGGAACAGGAATTTGTAGAAGCTGCATCACTGCTAGCAGTAATTGAAGATAAGGAAATCCCATCTGTAAAGTCACTAAATGTTTCAGACGAGTCGTACATTCTAGGTCTGCTTGACTGCATAGGTGAGTTAAAGCGTCAGGTGATAGACAGGATCAGAGTTGGAGATTCAAAGCGTGCGACTCAACTATTTGATGTAATGGAGAATCTCTATCTTCTTTTGTATCCATTTGCCAGTTATGACAAGATCGTAAAAGAAACAAGAAGAAAGCTCGATGTAAACAGAATGCTGGTCGAAGAAACCAGATCCGTACTAACCGAAGAAATTCGCAGACAGGAACTAATCAAAGCAATCAACAAGAAAAAATAATTTTCATAAAATACTGATGCGGGCGATGGGATTCGAACCCACGAACTCCTAAGAGACTAGGCCCTCAACCTAGCGCCTTTGACCAGGCTGGGCGACGCCCGCATAGAAAAAATCATGTATGGTTTTTATAATCCTTGTTTGTTTTTCGTGGTGTGTTAGTTCCAGTCAGATGTTTTTCATGTGGTAAATTGATTGCAGATAAATTTGATGATTTTAAAAAAAGTGTCCAATCTGGTATAGAACCACAAAAAGCTCTTGATGATATTGGTTTGGAAAGATATTGTTGTAGAAGAATGCTTTTAACAACTGTAGAATCCATCCAGCAAATAATTCCATTCTATGAAGCAATGCATAAGAGAAACCAAGAAGTGCAAAGCGAGTTAGAATAATTTGTCGAAGATTACTGGCATTAACGGTCGAATTCTCTATAACAGTCGTGGTAGTAAAACAATTGAAATTGATATAACTTCTGATGAAAAATTCCTAGGTAGAGTATGTGCTCCATCTGGTGCAAGTGTTGGAAAATATGAGGCAACAAGCTTTCCAAACAACAATCCTGAAGAAAGTTTAGCGCTATTAAAAAACAATTCAGATAAATTCATCGGTAGTGATCCTACTGATCTAAAATCAGTTCATGAAATAATCAGAACCATAGATAATACCGAGAATTATTCAAAAATAGGTGGTGCTTGTGCGTTTGCAATAACAATTGCTGCAACAGAATCAGCTGCAAAACTTCAAAATGTTCCATTTTACAAAGTAATAAACCCAAATACTGACTTGAAGTTTCCATTTCCTATAGGAAACATACTGGGTGGAGGAGCACATGCTGGTCCAGGTACACCAGATATTCAAGAAATCCTAATTGCGTCAACTGGTGCAAAAACCATACATGATGCAATTGATATGAATTTACAAGTTCACAAAGAACTGCGCAACACTATTCAGAAAAATGATCCAACTTTTACAAACGGACGAGGCGATGAAGGTGGCTGGGCTCCAAAGTATGATAATGATAAAGCATTAGAAATTTCTGCCACTGCAATTGAAAATTTAGGGTTTACACTTGGAAAAGAAGTTTCATTAGGAGTTGATTTTGCATCATCAACTCAATGGGATGAACAAAAAGGAAAATACATCTATGAGAGAGCAGGATTTGAAAATAATTCTGGTGAACAAATTGACTTCGCTGCCAATATAATAGAGAAATACAAACTAGCTTATGCAGAAGATGCAGTGCATGAAGAAGCATTTGATGACATGGCAGAACTAACAAAAAGATTCCCACATGCGATGATAACTGGTGATGACCTTACAGTTACCAATAAAAATATTCTTCAGAAAGCAATTGAAAAAAATTCATGTAATGCCGCAATTCTCAAGGTAAATCAAGCTGGAAGTCTTTATGACGCGTTAGAATTTGCTAAACTTGCAAATGAAAATAACATTAAACTTATCACATCACACAGATCTGGCGAATCTAATGATTCCCACATCACACACATAGGAATTGGCACTGGTTCAAAACTTCTAAAAGTTGGTGTTGTTGGAGGCGAAAGAGTAGCTAAATTGAACGAGTTGGTTAGGCTATCAGAGCATGATTTAATACATGGCATGGTCGACATTTAAAAAATAAGATGAGCGAACAAGCAGAAATACCAGACATTAAGAAAAAAGTAATTTCAACCGGAATTAGAGTTGGAACCAATGTCAAGACAAAATTCATGCGTCAGTTCATCAATCAAGCAAGTCCTGAGGGCTTGTATATGTTAGACATTGATCAAATACTTGCAAGAATTAAAGTTGCTGCAAAATTCATTAATCATTTTGATATCAAAAAAGTGATTGTGTGTTCTGGAAGGGAATATGCAAATATGCCTATTGAGAAATTTTGTGAGATAACAGGAGCACGGATGATGCTAGGTAGATTCATGCCAGGTACATTGACCAATCCATCATTACCATTTTACACAGAACCACAACTGATTATTGTAGCTGACCCAGAAGTTGATCTACAAGCAGTAATTGAGGCAACAAATGCAGGAATTCCTGTAATAGGAATTGCTAATACTGATAATCTTACATCAAACATCGACCTAATTATCCCTGCAAATAACAGAGGTCGTAAAGCACTTGCAACTACATACTGGTTACTATCAAGAGAAATTCTCATTCAGAAAGGTGAATTGACAGAAACTCAGAGTATGAAATATGAAATTGATGACTTTGAAACAAAAATTAAAGAAGTAGAGGAAGAAGAGTTTCAGAAGAAGAATTATAGAAGTAGATCCTAAAATAACTATTTGATATCAAAAGCAAGCGCACCTGGAAAAATTATTCTTTTTGGGGAACATTTTGTTGTTCATGGCACACGTGCAGTAGTTGGTGCAATAAATAAACGAGTCACTATAACATCAGAAAAAAATGATACTGCTGCAATATCTATATCATCATCGCTTGGAAAAGCAACAATTCCGATAACAGAAGAAGTTGATACTGTTGAAAAAAAATTCCGACCGTTCTTTTTCATTGCCAAAGAAGTAATCAGTGATCATAATTTCAAAAATGGAATTACGATAGATATACAATCCGACATACCAATTGGAGCCGGACTTGGATCATCTTCAGCATGTTGTGTTGCAGCAGCTGCATCTGTATCTAATTTATTTTCTAAGACAGACATATCACAGGTACTAGATTTGGCAATAGATGCGGAGCGTACCATCTTCCCAAAGACATCTGGTGCTGACTGTACCGTCTCTGCGTTAGGTGGAATCATAGAATATCAGAAGGAAAGTGACCCCAAAGCCATCAAGACCGAACATGACTTTGATTTTGTTGTAGTAAACTCACAAAAGATGCACAATACAGATGCTGTGGTGAGCCGTGTGAATAAATTCAAAGATGATAATGCTGATACGTTTTCGGAATTATGTACAGAAGAAGACAAACTGATCACAAAGGCAATAGACTCTCTCCAGACATTTGATCTAGAGACCATAGGAAAGTGCATGTCACAAAATCAAATCTTCCTAGAACGCATAGGTGTGTCAAATGATCTTCTCTTGGATATAGTAAAATCAATCGAAAAAGAGACGTTCGGGGCAAAACTTACTGGTGCAGGTGACGGTGGATGTGTTATCGCTCTTACGGAGCAAACCAAAAAAGACTCTGTCGTGAGAAATATGAGCACAAAATACGAAACTTATCCAGTTGCAATAGAAAAAATTGGCATGCAAGTTAATATCACCAATTAGAGGAAAAATGGTATGATCCTAATCAAACTTGGCGGCTCCATAATAACAAACAAGGAAAAGCCACTTTCTGCACGAAGAAAAACCATCGATAACATGCTAAAGCAGATACGAAAGATCAAAGAACCAAAAATTATCGTACATGGAGGCGGCTCATATGGACACTACTGGTCTGTCAAATATGGCATGCACACGAAACCAGCAAAATATGACTTGAAGGGTGTATCCGTTGTAAAAAATTCCATGATAGAAATAAACAAAATCATTCTGGATGCGGCAGTAAAAAACAGACTCAACCCATATTGCCTGCCACCAACCGACTTTATGAGCGGCAACCGCTCCATCAAAAGTAAAATTTTAACAATAAACGATATAGCAAAATCTGGACTGACACCGGTAACATACGGTGATGCGTTATGGTATGGACAGAAAAAGTCCTACATCCTGTCTGGCGATGTCATAATGACCGCACTTGCCAAAGTTTTGAAACCAAGACTTTCCATATTTGCCTTAAACGTTGATGGCGTATACTCCAACATGAAATCCAAAAAACTCATCTATGATTTCAAGAAGGAAAAGCCTGCAATCAGCACAAACAAGATGGACGTAACTGGCGGAATGACACGAAAGATTACAGAGGCCGTAAAGATGTCCAGATCTGGACTCAAGGTGTTCTTTGCAAACGGCAACAAGCCGCAAAGAATTACGGATGCAGTCTCTGGAAAGAAATTTGAAGGGACCATATTCCGGTGATTATATGGAAGAGTTTGTTATTCTGGTAGATGGAAACGACAATCCTATAGGAAAAGAGGAGAAGGTGAAATGTCATCTTCCAAACGGAAAACTTCACCGCGCATTTACTGCAATGATTTTCAACAAGGAAGGCAAACTACTACTTACAAGAAGAAGTGGCTCGAAAATGCTTTGGCCAGACGACTGGGATGGAACCGTAGCATCTCACCCAAGAGAGGGCGAGACATACGTATCCTCAGCTGAACGTAGAATGCCTGAAGAAATTGGCATCACATGTAAGATGAACTATGTCAACAAGTTCGAGTATCACGTTCCATACAAGGATGTGGGCTCGGAAAACGAGGTTTGTGGCACGCTGATTGGCGTTGTAGAGGATTTTGACGATTCCACTCTGATATTAGATGAGATTTCTGAGATAAAGTGGCTCTCACCAGAAGAGCTTGGGGCAGAGTTTGAACAGAACCGTGACTCATACTGCCCATGGATGGCAATAGCACTGTACTTTTTTGCAGACTGTGATGATGCGACAAAGGAAAAGTTTGGTGGACTGATTGACAGTTGGACCACAGACGAGCTCCAGCATGTGTATCAAAATGCAATTAAACACTACATTCCTGATGATAACTGGAGATTGGTAGAATGAAAGTGTCTGATTCCATCAAAAAGAATGCTAAATTTGTAAACAAGTTTTTGAGAAAAGAACTCAAAGGAAACCCAAAGCAACTCTATGACGCATCTGCCCATCTGATCATTCACGGTGGAAAACGACTACGTCCATTTATGGTTATGAAAAGTTGCATGATGCTTGGCGGAAAGCAATCAGATGCAATGGCAGCAGCAGGTGCCGTCGAGATGATTCACAACTTTACTCTCACACATGATGATATCATGGACAATGATGATCTTCGTCATGGAGTTCCAACAACTCACAAAAAATTTGACATGCCACTGGCAATCCTGGCAGGAGATGTCTTATACTCAAAAGCATATCAAACCATATCAAAATCAAGACTTTCTTCAAACTATAGATCTCAACTAGTATCCAAACTGTCTAAAGCATGCATTGAGATTTGTGAAGGACAAGTAGATGACATCAAACTCGCAGAGAACAAACGAATTCCAACAGAATCGGAATACATCAAGATGATCGAAA
>CAYQPZ010000022.1:0-15525 GCA_964419505.1 uncultured Candidatus Nitrosopelagicus sp.
GGTGCTCATTCCTATAGTAAGGGAACTGCTACTGGTGGCTCCGAAGAAGCGCAAAAGTATACAAAATAATATTTGATATACATCTAAACATCATGAAAGTATCAAAAATTTCTGCAGTAATACTGCGTAGGTCAATGGTTCAAATCCCATCTGCTCCACTAAATCTCAACACCAGCTCAACATTTTGAATTTGAAATATCTTTATTCAAACGACTTATTGTTATATTGGATAGAGCTTAAGTGATTAAAGTCTAGAAATAGACATCTTAACTTATGTCTCATTCTCACCTTATTTTCTCCTTTTAGGTAATGAATTAAAAATGAATAGAATTAGATTCTATTATGGATTCCGAAATATCATTTGAGGAGTCATCTGATCTTTTTCACTCCGAGTCAAATCAACTACAAGATGTCATTAACTCTGCACTAAAATCTGAAAAACTGACAATTTCTGAAATGGTGCAGTCATATTATCAAGTAATGAAGGTAAGTTCAATTTCTAAAATACTCAAAGATAATTTTCAATCGTCAACTGATCCTAAGCATCAGGATTTGGTAAATAAAATCCACCATGTTCAAAAACAGATTACAGAAAAATTTGATGCAAAATTACATCCTTTGATAGTTTCCCAGTTAACAGATTCGATTCAAAAATACACTGGCAATCTTCAATCACTTGACAAAAATTCTGGTCAAAAATCAAAGCAAGGCATAGAGATAGAAGCCAATTTGTATAAAGAATTACGTGAATTAATGAGCACAAAAGAATTTGTCGAACAGTATGAAAATGGATTAAAAGATGATTGAAGATATATCAAAAAATTTAGTTCAATTAAAGCAAGAATTTAGGCATATTTACTCTGGGGATAGTCACATTCAGGAAGTAATTCCACTATCAGAATCTGATCATTTTCCAATAAGTCAAAATAATTTGGATTCATTGCATACGTTTGAAAGAAAAAATCCCATTTACTATAATTCGTATGAACAAAAAATTAACGGCATTGAATGCATGGTGTATGAAGGTGACATTAACAAATACTGGTTAAATAGCATAACTCATGGCTCAAGTCACCAACCATTTTCTCCAACTTGGCTTCTTTCTGCATATGTAATTACAATGATTGCAAGAGATCTGAATTACAAAGAGATTCTAGACATTGGTTCTGGTGATGGGCGAATTGCGTATTGTGCAAAAATCTTAGGATTAGATTCCTACGGAATTGAGATAGATGACATGCTAGTTGATTTACAAAAATCAATTTGCGATTTGACTGGAACCGATTTTAAACCAATATCCGCAGATGCAGTAAAATTCAATTATACCAGCCTAAATCTTTGTAAACCAGCATTTTTCATTGGAGGCTTGGCTCAAATGGGCGGCGATGTGTTAGCAACTAGTATTATTGACAATCTTAATTCCGAATTAAGACAAAAAACATGTATGGTTTTTGCTGGAAGTTATTCGGAAAAATATTCTTTTGGTGATACATCTGAAGGTGGTTGGGGCACATTAATTGACAAGTATAATCTAAAAATTAGAAAATCATTATTTTTACCAACAGTTTGGAGTTTCAATCAAACAGTTGATACCTCATACATCTTTACAGATTTTGAATAGTCATAACTTATAGATATGAATATCATATCTGAGAAATAAGAAAATGGTTCAAAGTAATTATGAGATTTTAGGGATATCAAATGGTTCATCTAGGGATCAGATTAGAAATGCATTCAGAGAATTAGCACTAAAGCATCACTCAGATCGTGGTGGTCACGATGAATATTTCATTAAAATAAAACAGGCGTTTGAGGATCTTAAGATAGGAAAAAAATTCCCAGATTCGTCAGAAGAGCGTGAAAGAAAATCCAAATTCTTTTGGGGAACTGACGAAGAAGAAAAAAAGCGAAAAAACACTTTACTGTCAAATGATGTGGCAAAGGAAATGCATATTGCCCAAGAATGGCTTGATGCACTTGGACGTACAGAAACAACTGGTCAAAGATTATTTGGTTCTAAAGAACTTGGCGAGATAGAAATCGAGAGAAAGTCATCAAAAGCCATTATAATAAAAGGAAAGTTCTGGGCCGGACATCTAACCCATGACAATGATGTGTTTATGTGGGGTAGCATTACAAGTCCATATTTTTCTGACGTCAAAAAATCAAAAACAGATATTCATCTTACAAATGGCACGTTTAAGATGATGGAACCACTTGAAAGTGGTTTTAACATAGAAAATGGCGCAAAAATTTCTGTAAATAACGGTGATATCATATGCGGGCAAGTTAATGGAATAAGAGATAGAATTCCAGATCCTGATAGACGAGTTGGCATGTCAATTGAGCGTGAGCATTTTTCAGAACTTTTGGCACCACACGGGAAAATAATTACAGGGGATGTACGTGAAACAGTATACTTAGATGGAGATGAAATTGCTGTATTGAATTTAGTTGATAATGTAAAACTCAAAGGAAGAAAAATACAAATTTTTGGTTCAAAGGTGAGTTATGATGTTTTTATAGAATTAAAGAAAGATGGAGTTTTGCGATTCTTTGATAGGGGTTCAGGATTTGATATAAGTGATGATGCAATTTTGAAATTAGAAAATGGAAAAGAATTCTTTCTGGATGAATTAAAAAACAAAAAATTGATTGGATTTGGCGGGCAGGATATGACATATGATTTATTAGACAATCTTGAAAGTAGTCCTAGCACATCAAACTGGTCATCAAAATTATCCGCATTAAAATTTTTTAAAAGGTAGTGATTTTGATTACTTTTTAGCACCAAGTGTTCTATTTTTTAGTCTTAGTGAAGTACTTCTACATTTTCTACATCGTGTTGCAGAAATATCTAATCTGGCTCCACATGAGATGCAAATTTTCATATGAAGTCTAGCTTTTTGAGCAATCTGTTTTTTTAGTGGATCTGCAACTGGCATGAAAAATTATCTCTTGACGCTCTATTAATGCCTATTGACTACCCATTTTCCCTGCAAGGAGAATTGCAATCTCACCAGGTCTCTTTGCAACAGGAATGTTTGCCTTGGCAAACATTGTAATTTTAGATTCAGCAGAACCATAAGTTCCCATTACTATAGCACCTGCATGACCCATTCGCTTTTCTTTTGGTGCACGTCTGCCTGCGATATACCCAACAATCGGTTTTTTGAAATCTATATCAATAATATGTTGAGCAAGAATTTCTTCTGAATCTCCACCAATTTCTCCTACAATTACCATACCCTCAAGTTCTGGATCATCTTTTATCATGTTAAACGCATCAATCATTCTTGTACCATTAACAGGATCACCACCAATTCCAATTGTAATGCTTTGACCAAAGCCAGCACTTGTAAGATTATTTGAAATCTCATATAGCAGTGTGCCACTCTTCGATAATACAGCAACTTTACCTAATGAAAATGGACTAGCAGGCATGATTCCTACTTTGATTAGTTCTGGTATTATGACGCCTGGAGTATTTGGACCGATCATTATTGCATTATTTTGTTTTGCTAATTCTATCGCTTGCATTGTATCTCGTATTGGAACATGCTCAGGTATAGCCACAAGTAATTTAATTCCAGCCTCAAACGCTTCTTTTGCAGCATTCAGAAAGAATTTTGCCGGGACAAAAATAATTGATATCTGCGCACCAGAATCATCCACCGCCTCCTGAACAGAATTGTAAATTGGTACAGTTTCCTCAAATTTCTGACCACCTTTACCCGGTGTGACACCAGCTGCAATGTTAGTACCATACTCTATCATTAGTTTTGTATGTGTTGAACCATATTTTCCAGTGATACCTTGTACAATCACTGGTTGTTTTTGATAACTACCAGATTCATCTTTAGTTCCTTTGAGAATTTCATAGATGTTAGCCAGATTTATTCACCTCTATTACAACTGAATTAATTGCCTCTTCAACCGAATCAAATATTTTTGTTTTTGTATCTGATAGCATCTCTTTTGCTTTGTCGGATTCTGCACCCATCAACCTTGCAAATACTGGAAGATCAATCAAGTTATTATCATATGCTTGAATAAATGCAGATGCAACTGTTGTCGTCTTAACTATTCCACCATAAAGATTTACTAAAATCCCTTTTACTTTATTCATTTTACTAATCAGCGTTAATGCTTCATAAACTGATTCAGTAGTTGCACCACCACCAACATCTAAAAATGTTGCAGGTTTTCCACCATTATCAGCTAACATATCAAACGTTGACATAACTAATCCTGCACCATTACCAATCACTGCAATGTTACCATCAAGTTCAACTAAAGAAAACCCACTCTTTTCAGCCTGTTCTTCCAATTCAGATTTTTCTTGATACTTCAAGAGTTCATCATGTCTAAAACTTGAATTATCATCTGTCATTATTTTACCATCAAGTGCCATTAGTGTTCCATCTTTTAGAATTGCAAGTGGATTAATCTCTGCAAGCTCTGCCTCTTTTTCAATTGTAAGTTTTGATAATCTTTTTAGCATATCAACAAATTCAGACTCTTGATTGTCTTTTAGACCAATTTCATTAGCTACTTCTTTTGCTATTTTATCATCCACATCACCTAATCCTACCTCACGAATAGTCTGATTTTTTACAGATTCAATTTCTACACCGCCATCAGATGATGCAATTATAGTGTAACATCTCTTACTACGATTCAAAAACAATGACAGATACAGCTCTTTTTCAATAAATGCCATCTTTTCTAATAAAATGGCTCTGGTTTTTTCACCTTTAATAGACATGTTTAGAATTTGTGGGTATTTTATTTCAAATTCATCATCATTACTACATTTTTGAATACCACCTGCTTTTCCTCTACCCCCAACAGGGACCTGCGCTTTTATCACAAATGGATATCCAAGTTTTTTTGCGTCATTTCTTCCCTTTTCGATATCGGTCGATGAAATACTTTCTGGAGTTCTTATCCCAAATTCCTTGAAAAGTTCTTTTGCCTGATATTCTAAAAGTCGCATGAATAAATTTCTAAATGAGGACTTTATATTCTGTTTGATATCAGCTAAAGGTTTCTTCTAACATCTCAATTACTTGTGAGAATCGATCTTTACTTTTTCGAAGTAATCTATCTGGAAATTCATCTATTGAAAAAACTATTTGCTGTTTAATACTAGGGATGACCATTCCACCAGAGGTGACTACTTGTTCAACCACATGATCCTGTGTAAGCGTACAGATTAGTTCCTCAAATGACCCTTCCTTTTCTTCCAGTGTTTCTCTGTATAGGACAATTGGTAAGTTAGTTTGTGTTATAATATTGGTACCCTTTTTGAGAAGCTCATTCAGCCTATCAGTTGACCATGTATCAAGACTAATCTGTTTTACCACAAATACTAATAGTGAATTTTCTATTTAACCTAATTTGGTATCTACTAGTTTGATCATTTGTCAAGGTTTTCTCAATTATTCAACAGATATACGTATTTTTTGCCCATCAACATCGTCATTTTTGTATTCTTTACACGATTCTTTGAAATCAACCTGTTTCACCCTAACTAGAAAGGAGATTTCATCAATTCTTGTTTTTACAAGCTCAAATGACTCCTGATCCAAATCTAAAATTGATGCCTTGGATAAAATGTCTGTAGGATTGTAGCCACGTTCCTTACGTAAAGTTTGAAGTCGTCTTGCCAGATCTTTAACAAGTCCTTTTGCCATCATCTCTTGATTTCGCTTTACTGATAATATCACAACTAGATTTCCTCTATTTGAGAACTGATAATCAGAGTTCGAATCAAAGCCTATTACAAAATCTTCTCTGTCCAAAACAATGTCGTTTGAGCCTACGTTAAACGTGTATGAACCTGCCTCTTCCAGTTGTTCTATAATGTCATCTAGATTAGTTTCTGAGAAGATTTGGAGTAGTTTACCCATGTCTTGTTTGGCTTTTGGACCTATGGCTTTTCGCTCCAATTCAATTTTTGGTCTGACAGGCAATCCTAATTTTTTTAATTCTATAAATTGTTCTAGCCCTTGCTGATTTTTAGTCTCAAATATCTCGAATTTTTCTACATTGATTTGACTCTTTAGCAAATCTGATAATGATTCCAAAATTTCTTTCTGACCATTGCCAACACAGATTAATGCATTTTCTAGTGGCCATCGACGTTTTAACTTTCCTTTCATTCTTGCTGCAGCGCTAATGGAAACAACTTCTTTCAATAAATCAAACGACACTTCAATTTTTTCGTCAATTAGACTATAATCTATTTTTGGCCAGTTTTCTAAAAGTATGTTTTCTTTATTACCAAAAACACTGACATAGAGATATTCACTAGTAAATGGCGAAAATGGATGAATTAGTACATCGATTATTTTTAGTGTTTCAGCAAGAATAGCATAAATAGTAAACCTTCGGTCTTTTTTTGTTTCATCTTCTGCCCACAGTTCAGATTTAGTAATTGGGATGTATATTTGACTCAGTGAATTAATTAAAAAATCTTCAATTGCTCTTGCAGATTCATGAAATTTACAAGCATCATTACATTGAGTAGTTTTTTGAATCATCTTTTGTAATTTTGATAATAGCCAAATATCAGGCGCTGTTAGTAAGTTATTTTGTTTAGCCCATTCAATGGTTGATAATTTTATATCGAATTTATCATACTCACTATTTTGTTTAAAGTACAAATGAAGATGATATAATGTACTAATGACCTGGAACGGCCTAGACATTAATTCTTTAGTGCTAAAATTTAGAGGTTCAATTGGACTTGCTTTCCACATAAAATAAAATCTGATCAGATCAGCAGGATATTTCTCCAAAAGATCAGATGCCTCTAAGACGTTACCTTGACTTTTACTCATCTTATTTCCATTTTCATCTAGTACATGACCTTGGAATAGAAATGATTTGTATGGTGAGATTGGCTTGTTATTGTATATCACGTTTTCAACTAAGAGTGTATATGCCCATCCGCGTGTTTGATCAATTCCTTCTGTAAAGAACGGAGCAGGTATTTTTTGCTCATATTCATCATCAGTAAGTGATGATAATGGCGCAGAACCACTATTGTGCCATGTGTCAAGTACAAATTCCTCCCTTTCCATCTTTGCATTACATTCTTTACAATTAATTACAATATTGTCAATCCATGGTCTGTGAAGTTCAAAATTTTCACCATCTGGAAGTTCCTTTGCAGCATCAATGATTTCTTTTCGGGAAAACAATCGTTCTATGTTTCCACATTTATCACATTTCCAAATTGGGATAGGGCATCCCCAAAATCTTTCACGTGAAATACACCATGGGTGCTTTTCTTTTATGATTTCTAAGAATCTATTCTTTGGTTGATCAAAAAAATATTCTACATCTTCTGCAGCCTTAATGACTTTATCATCTAGTCTATCTAGCATGTAAAAATATTCTCTTCGTGCTAACCAAACTAATGCACTACTACAACGCCAGCAGTGAGGATAACTGTGTTTAATCTGTTTTCTTGCTTTCCCAACTCTTGCATTTCTTTCTATTAATGCATCTTCAATTTCGTTATCTGCATTACGTACAAACTTGCCTGAATATTCCCCTGCATCATCCGTAAAGTTTACCTCGTCATCAATTGGGTTAAAAACATCAACCTTTCTTTTAGTTGCTATATTGTAGTCCTCTTCACCATTTGCAGGTGAAAGGTGTACCAACCCACTCCCTGTATTCACATCAACAAATTCTTCAGACACTACAACATGATAATTATCCTTTTGGGATAATTTTGCCAGCTTTGGAATCTGATCTAAAAGTGGATGGATGTATTTTTTTCCTTCAAAATCTGAACCAGAAACTGTTTTTATAACTTGATAATTCTCAATATTCACTTCAGTCATAAATTCTTCCAGTCTAATTTTTCCAATAACCCATACTTCATTTTCAACTTTTACTTCAACATACTCCTCATTCGGATTAGTGCCAATCATTGCATCAGTTACAAGAGTAAATGGCATTGTTGTCCAGACAATCAAAAATTTTTCTTCATCACGTAGTTTTACTTTATAAAATAGTGATGGATCTTTCCTATCCTGATATCCTTGATTCACTTCAGAATGGCTAAGAGATGTTAAGCAACTAGGACAGTATGCTACAACCCTATGACCTTCAGTTAAAACTCCATTTTCATGTGCTTTTTTGAGTAGTTTCCACTCACGTTCAATAAATTCATCCTTGTACGTCCAGTATGCATTTTCTTGATTTAATGAAACACCTAGATTTTTGTCTGATGTCTGCCATTCGTGATGGTATTTTGTGATTATACTTTTACATGCTGAGACAAGTTCCTTAATCTCTGCATCAGTTCTATCATCCTTTCTTCCCTTTTCTATTCCAAGTTCTTTTTCAGCTTGTAATTCAACTGGAAGTCCTTGTGTATCCCACCCAGCATTGAAAATTACGTTATTACCTGAAAGAACATTATACCTATACCATAAGTCTTTGAATACTCTTCCGCGCAGATGCCCCGCGTGAGGTTTTCCATTCATGGTTGGAGGACCTTCAATAAACATGATCTCATTTTTTTTGTCTGGTGATCTTGAAATAAGATCAGATACATCCTGTTCCTTTAGATGCTCTTTTACATTTTTTTCAATTTGTTTTGCATCAAACTGATCAACTAATTCCATGTATCCGATTTGAACATTATCTCTATATGAATATGAGTATTAACTATCTTGGAAATATATATCAGAATTAAATTATAATGTTGTGGTAAATGTTCTAGTTGTAGGTTCAGGTGGACGTGAGCATGCAATTTCATGGAAGATATCTCAATCAAAAAATGTTGAAAATGTATTCACAGCCCCCGGAAACGGTGGAACAGAAAATAATATTCCAATCCAAGTCGATCAGATAGATGAATTAGCAGATTTTGCATCGAAAAAAAACTGCTTTACAATAGTGGGTCCTGAAGCTCCCCTGGCAAATGGCATAGTTGATACATTCAATAAAAAAAATCTTAAAATTTTTGGACCAACACAAGAAGCTGCACAATTAGAATCTAGTAAAATTTGGGCAAAAGAGTTTATGAGCAGAAATGATATACCAACAGCTGAATTTCAAATATTTGATAATCCAGAAAAGGCAAAAGAGTTTGTTGGAAGTTATGATAAACAAGTTGTTATCAAGGCAGATGGTCTAGCTGCAGGAAAAGGCGTGATAGTTTGTAGCAACAAAGAAGAGGCATTTTCTGCTATTGATAAAATACTAATCGAAAAGGCATTTGGAGAAGCTGGTTCAAAAATCATTATAGAGGAACGTATAGATGGAATTGAAGCATCATACATAGCACTTTGTGATGGAAATGTCGGTATTCCTATGGCAACAAGTCAAGATCATAAAAGAATCTTTGACGATGATAAAGGACCAAACACAGGTGGAATGGGGGCGTATTCACCTACACCAGTAGTTGACAGTGTATTAGCAAAAAAAATTCAAGAAGAAATTATCAATAAAACAATGTCATCATTAAAAAATGAAGGCATAAATTTTAAGGGATTTTTGTATGCCGGCGTTATGATTCATAATGATAGACCATATGTTTTAGAGTATAACGTACGTATGGGTGATCCAGAATGCCAGCCAATCTTAATGAGATTTAATTCTGATCTACTAGAATACCTAATTGCTGCATCAGAGGGCAGATTGTCCCATCTACCAGAAATATCTTGGAGTAAGCAGTATGCGGTGTGTGTTGTTATTGCATCAAAAGGTTATCCAGGTTACTATTCAAAAAATGACGTTATTTCTGGTTTTGAAAATATTCCAAACAATGTAAACGTGTTTCATGCGGGCACAATAAATGATGGCGGAAAGATACTAACAAACGGTGGTCGAGTATTAGGAATAACTGCACTTGGTGACACATTACATGATGCGATAAACAATGCTTATACTGCAAATGAGAAAATTACATGTGCAAGTAAATATTTTAGAAGTGACATTGGTAAAAAAGGCCTAAATTTATTCTGAGATTAGAATAGATTCACTTTCAGAAATTATCCAATCCATTTTAATGTCATGATCAGAAACTGGTATTGATTTAACAATTTGTTTATTGTATGTTAATGCTATTTTGGTGACAGATTTATCTGCAAGGAATTTATCATAATATCCATGTCCATATCCTAATCTAATTCCATCTTTTGTAAGTCCAATTGCGGGAACTAAAATAACATCAAATGATTTCTCTTCAGGCCAATCATCTTTTGGTTCTAATATACCAAAACTACCTTTTTCTAGTTTATCGAATTGCTTAATTGTTCTAAATACTAGAGTATCATCCACAACTTTTGGCAGTGAAACATGTTTTTCTTGATTTAGAAGTTCTTGTATTATTGAAATAGTTTGAACTTCACTTCCAATTGAGTAATAGCATCCAATAGAATTTGCGTTTGAGAACGATTTGATCTTTTTTAGGCGTGAATAAATCTTCTCACTATGAATTTGTATCAGATCAAATGATGTTGAATCTCTTTTCTCAAGTAGCATTTGTCTCAACGCTACCTTTTCAGGATTTGATGGCAATTCCTTTACTTAATGCAGTAGCAGTTACCGTATTCTTCAAAAGCATTGCAACTGTCATTGGACCTACACCACCAGGTACAGGTGACGCAAATGACGCTTTTGAAATTATATCATCAAAATCTGTATCGCCTTTAAGCTTACCATCATGATGAGTTATTGCAACATCAATTACAACAGCAGCATCTTTGATCATATCAGATGTAAGTGTGAACTTGTCTCTATCTCCAACCCCAGTTATTACAATATCAGCTTCGTGACAGAATTTATCCAAATCTTTTGTTTTTGAGTGGCATGTAGTTACTGTTGCATTCTTTTGTAATAGTAGATGATACAATGGCTTGCCAACTAAACTACTTCTATTTATGACAACGACATTCTTCGCTTCTAGTGATATTTTATAATAATCTAGCATCTCAATAATACCAGAAGGGGTGCAAGGCTTGAGTATTGCTTTTCCTGTGGCAAGTAGTCCAATACTATGAGGCGTTAAACCATCAACATCTTTTTCTGGAAGAATTCTAGTTATTATGTCAAATTCATTTAGATGATTTGGAAGTGGTAATTGTACTAGTATACCATGAACAGATGAGTCTTCATTTAGCATATCAATTAGTTCATTTAATTCATTTTGTGATATGTCGACAGGCGGTCGATGATCTTTTGTAATTATACCCACCTCTTCACACGCTTTATGCTTATTTTTTACATAAGTTTGAGAAGCTGAGTCGTCACCAACAAGTATTGTTGCAAGACATGGAATAACATCTTGTGATTTTAGACTTTGAACAATCTGTGATACCTCTTGTTTGATATTTTTCGCAACTTCTAGACCGTCTATTTTAGTGCCTGTCATCAAAAAATTTGGAACTTTGTTATTATTTAATTACACTATGCTAATGTTTTTAGATACAAATTATCAATTTGATATATGAAGTACGAATATGATACTGAGACTTATCTTAAGCAAATTTCTAGCTCAAATTCATATTTTAATACATTTCTGAGCAGGGATTCATTGGCAGCTGGAATTCTATCTTTAGAACCTGGAGGAGATGATACACAGGAACCTCATGATTCTGATGAAATGTATTATGTACTAAATGGAAATGGTTTTTTACGCATAAATAAAATTGATTATTCTATAAAGCCTGGAAAAGCGTTCTTTGTTCCAAAAAATGTAGAACATTGTTTTTTTGGAAACACAAAAAAACTAACTGTATTGTACTTCTTTGGCGGTTCTTAATTCTAATTTAATATTTTAACTCGTCTTTCTGAAATCCGAATTTTTTTTCGTGCAAAAAGATTTACTGCCTCTGGATAAATCTTATGCTCCTTTGAAAGAATTCTCTTTGAAAGGGTTTCTTCGTTGTCACTCTCATTTACTTTGACAATTGCTTGAAGTAATATTGGACCAGAATCAATACCATTGTCTACAAAATGAACTGTACATCCAGAATATTTTGCACCGTTTTCTAATGCCTGCTTTTGTGCATCAAGTCCTGGATATGCAGGTAATAATGCTGGATGTATGTTTAGAATGCGATTCTTATATTTTTTAATGAAATATGGGCTGATTATTCTCATAAATCCTGCCAAGCATACAAGTCCATTTTGTGGCGTGACACCATTCTTTGTTAGTAATGAAATTATTTTTTTGTCGTAGTCAGTTCTACCACGTTTGAAATTCTTACTTTCTATAATTTCTGTTTTCACACCAAATTTTTTTGCAATTTTTAATCCACGAGCATTAGATTTGTTTGATATTACGATTGATGGTTTGATTGGAATTTTTTGTTTTTCTATTGCTTTTAGAATTGCTTCCATGTTACTTCCGCGCCCAGAAATTAGAATTCCTAAATGTAGCAATGAGTGTGTTTTATTTCTCATTAACATAAAGTATTTGATTTATAGATGAATTTCATTACTAACAAAACTTATCTTATAAAGAAATTTTGTATAATCATGGGAATACTGTCAAAGATTATCATATTGGGAGGCGTGTTTGTCTTAGCATATGGCATATTTGCCGCTGTTGGGGTCTAGATTGATGTTTTTACAGATGACTTCTGAGTAGTAAGAACTAAAATTATTTGTTTGTTAATGTTTTACTAAACTTGCAATTTATAATCAAAAAGTATCTTTGAATTGTATGCAAATAGTGAGATTGTTAAAAAATGGAATTACATACAAAAATGATTTATCTACTGTTTATCTTGATCCTAAAAAAATTAATTCTGATGGTATTAATTTTGTTTCGCATGCACATATGGATCATCTTCCAAAGGGTGGCTCGGGTAAAATTTTAACATCACATGAAACAAATGAGATAGCAAAGTTCCGTGGGATTTCACTTGAGGCAACAGATTCACTTGATAACTTTTTGTTAGTTGATAGTGGACATATCTTAGGTTCAAAAGGTATACTTTTTGATGATGTATTCTATACGGGCGATATTTCGTTACGTGATAGAGGTTTTCTCAAAGGTGCAAAGATTCCAAAATGTAGAACTCTCATAACAGAATGCACGTTTGGACTTCCAGAGTTTGAATTTCCAGAAGTAACAGAGATTGTTAAGCAAGTGAATGAGATAATATCCAACTTGTACTCTAAAGGAAAATCTGTTTTATTACTTGGATATGAACTTGGCAAATCACAAACCATATCACAGTTGTTCGGAAATTGGGCTCCACTATATTATCATGATTCTATAAAAAAAATGAATGACCTACATCGAACTTTTGGAGTTCCACTGCAAGATGCTATGGGTCATTCTGAGGCTGAATTACAAGGTCTTTTAGAAAAAAAACCATGGGTGATGGTTGCGCCAATGATGAGTGCAAAAAGTCATTTTATGCAACATATGAAAACAAAATATGATGTAGTGACTATAGGATTCAGTGGATGGGCACAATCAAAAAAATTTTCATTTACAAGGGGTACTGATTTTTCTATCCCATTGAGTGATCATTGTGACTATAATGAATTGATTCAATTGGTAAAGCAGTCAGGTGCTGAGAAGATATACACAGTTCATGGTTTTGTTGAAGAATTTGCAAAAGATTTAGTGAGTAGGGGATTCTCAGCACAACCACTACGTGAATCATCTTTGGACGAATGGCAAGAATTGCCATAATTGTAATCTTTTATGTATAATTTGGTAAAAAAATAATACTTTAAATGATAATCGAACAGATGATTTCGGATGTTAAAAGATAAGATACTCAAACTCAAAAAAGAAAAAGACGTAGTAATACTAGCTCATAATTACCAGATCCCCGACGTTCAAGATATTGCAGATTTTGTCGGAGATTCTCTTGGACTTGCAAGACAGGCTGCAAAGACTAGTAACAAAGTAATCCTATTCTGTGGTGTGCATTTTATGGCTGAGACTGCAGCAATTATTAGTCCTGAAAAGAAAGTACTCATTCCTGATTTAGATGCTGGATGCTCACTATCAGATTCTATTACTCTTGAACAATTAAAAAAATGGAAGTTGGATCATCCCGGTGCTATCACGGTTGGCTATGTAAACACAACGGCTGAGATAAAATCTGAACTTGATTACTGTTGCACATCATCAAATGCTGTAAATGTTGTGAAATCTATTCCTTCTGAGAAAGATGTATTGTTTTTACCTGATATGTTTTTGGGTTCTTATGTGGCAAAGATGACTGGACGAAAAAATATGTTCATCTGGGCAGGGGAATGTCATGTTCATGCAGGTATTACACCATCAGATATTGATAAAAAATTGGAAACCATGCAAAATGCAGAATTTCTTGTGCATCCAGAATGTAGTTGTACATCACCAATGCTTTATGATATTGCATCAGGCAATTACAAAAATAGACAAGTTCAAGTCTTATCTACTGAAGGAATGATGAATTATGCCAAAAATTCTAATTCTAATGAATTTGTTGTTGCAACTGAGACTGGAATATTATATAGAATGAAACAGGAGAATCCAACAAAAACATTCATTCCTGCATCTGAAAAAGCTGAATGTCAGTATATGAAGATGATAACATTAGAAAATGTATACGATTCACTACTTAATGAAAAATTCGAAGTGAAGGTTCCAGATGATATTGCATTAAAGGCAAAATTGGCAATTGAGCGAATGCTATCTATCAGATAATTTCTAAACTTAAATCAATTCCTTTTGGGGAATTTGTTATTTCACCAACCGAGATCATATCAACGCCAAGAGTTGCATATTGCATTATATTTTTTTCATTTATTCCCCCGGAAATCTCTATCTTGATGTTTTTTCTTAGATTCAAAGTTTCTAAATTCTTTATCGCACTCTTGGCCTGTTTAGGTGAAAAATTATCCAACATAATTATATCAACACCAAGCGTTGCAGCTAGAACTGCATCTTTCTCATTTTCCACTTCGATTTCAATTTTTTGACCTGTTTTTTTTGCTTTTGTGATTAGACTAAAAATTGATTTTTCAACAGACAGGTGATTGTCCTTAAGCATTATCATATCATTTAATGTCATTCTATGCTTTTCTCCACCCCCAATCTCCACAGCAACTTTATCAAAATATCTTAAACCAGGTGCAGTTTTTCGAGTTGCAAATAATTTAGTTTTAATATTTGTTTTTCTTAGCAATTTACATAACTGCCTTGTTCTAGTTGTAATTCCACACATTCTAGATAGTAAATTCAACGCCGTTCTTTCACAACTAAGAATTGCAGATGCGTCACCACTTATTTCTATAATTATTTGGTTCGTTCTCACTCTGGAACCATCTTTTTTGATTATTTTGGCTTTACAATTTTTTAATCCAAAGATCTGTTTTGCAAATTTGGTTCCAGAAACAATTGCTTCCTGCCGAGTGATAATATTTGCTGTGACTTGTTTTTTCTTTAATAGTTTACTCGTGACATCGCCTTTTCCTAAATCTTCAGATAAAAATTTTCGAAGTTCTTGATTTGGCTTAAATCCCAACTTAAGTTACCTTTAT